>JBDSRT010000408.1:0-5418 GCA_039929165.1 Ginsengibacter sp. | reverse complement strand
CAGCCGTGGTAGTGGATCCTAAAAAACCGGTCATTAAAAACGGGGCTTTTAGTTTTAATGCTGAAGAACCGCACTATGTGGTGATGTGGCTGGACAAAGTAGATCCTGTATTTATTAGTGAAGCCCGAAATGCTTTTAACCGCTATAACCGGGAAAAGTCTGCAGTAGAACCATTAGAAATAGTGCGTGATACGCTTGATAAAGACCGTACGCTTTTAGTATTTAGACAATTTGGCAATGCAGCCGCCGCTTATAAATATAATGAACGTGTGCGGCGTGATGCATTGGTGGAGATATCATGGTTGCCTGCTAATAAATATTCCTTTTTTATTATTTCTCAAGCCAATCTTGATATCCTTAAGGAAAACAAAGATTTTGCTGGCTATGTTACTTTGTTAAGCAAAGCACTGCCAACTATTCAATAAGCTTGTAAAACTCTATGCAGTAATGCAAAAAAATACATCAAAAAACCGCCCTACTACTGTAAAACCTAAGCGGGTTAGCACAGCTGTAAAGTTGCTTTGGTTTTTAATTGGCGCAGGCGTCCTTTCTTTTGTACTTATTCTGTTATTTGCCTCGCTTGGCTTGTTTGGCAAATTGCCTTCTTTACAGGAATTGGAAAATCCACAGGCCAGTCTTGCCTCAGAAATTTATGCTGATGATGGCACAACTTTGATGGGTAAAATATATACGGAAAACCGCAGCCCGGTTGACTTTAAAGATATTTCGAAGAATGTAATCAATGCATTGATTTCTACTGAAGATGTGCGCTTTTATGATCACGCCGGTATTGATGCTATTGCTATTGGCAGGGCAGTGAAAGGTTTTGGCAGTGAAGGCGGCGGCAGTACATTAACGCAACAGCTTGGCAAACAAATATTGGGTCAGGGCAGTGGCTGGTTCGGCAAAAGAGTCATGGATAAATTTAAAGAATGGATCGTCGCTTTAAAGCTTGAAAAGAATTTTACAAAACAGGAAATACTATCACTTTATCTCAACCGTGTGCCCTGGGGAAATGTGTTTGGAATTAGGAATGCGTCCCGTGTTTATTTTCAAAAAGAGCCAGCCAACCTAAATGTTACAGAAGCTGCTTTGTTGGTTGGTATGTTAAGTGGTCCCAGTAAATATGACCCCGTTCGCCATCCGGATGCAGCAATGGATCGTCGCAATCTTGTACTGGGAAGAATGGAGACTAATAATATATTGTCGCATCCTGAAACCGAACGTTTGAAAAAAGAGCCGCTTAATATCAAGTTTAAAAAGCTGGATGAAAATTTAGGTATTGCGCCTTATTTCCGTTTAGTGTTAAGTAAAAAAATGGAGCAGTGGTGTAAAACACACAAGGATGCCAAACTTGGCAGAAATTATAATATCTATAAAGATGGCTTAAAGATTTACACAACCATCAATCCAAAAATGCAAACGTATGCTGAAGAAGCCGTGATATTGCACATGAATGCCATGCAAAAAAAATTTAATGCACAGTTAGGTAAAGATGTATGGAAGAAGCACCAGGATATTTTGAACAGGGCAATGAAAGAAAGTGAACGTTGGCGCCAGATGGCAGAAGATGGAGTAAAGCCGGCTGATATAGAAAAATCTTTTTACAAGCCGATAAAAATGAAAATATTCGCCTGGAACAAAATTCGGGAACAGGATACGACGATGACACCGATGGATTCTATTAAATATTTAAAGCAAATGATGCAAACGTCTTTTGCTGCTTTAGATCCGTCAACAGGAGAAGTAAAGGCCTGGGTTGGCGGTATAGATTTCAAATGGTTCAAGTTTGACAGGGTAACTTCTCAAAGGCAGGTGGGTTCTACCTTTAAACCAATTTTATATACGCTGGCTTTGGTTGATGCCGGCTTAACACCTGAAAGTTACATTGGCGGTAAAACCATAACGCTAAATGATAAGACCATTTCAGGTGCCGGCGGCACGATGGCTTATTGCTTGGCAAAATCTCTCAATTCAGGTGCCTATGATCTTATGAGCAGGATAGGTGCTAAAAAAACTGTAGAATTTGCGCATAGCGTAGGAATAGCCAGCAAAGTTCCGGAGGTACCTTCAATCGCTCTTGGTTCAGCCGATCTTACCTTAATTGAGATGCTTCGGTCATACACTATGTTTCCAAATCGTGGTTTCAACACTGAGCCAATCATAATTACAAGAATTGAAGATAAAAATGGTAACGTTTTAGAAAATTTTGTACCGGAAAGTAAGCAAATCATCAGCGAAGCAGACGCCTATACTATGTATAAAATGATGCAGGGTGTTGTTGATTTTGGTACAGGCCACTCTATGCGTGGGCGGTTCGGCATTAACAGTGCTATGGGCGGAAAAACCGGAACCACAAACGATAATACGGATGGCTGGTTTATTGGCTACACGCCACAATTGCTGGCAGGCGCCTGGGTTGGTTGTGATGATCCGTTTCTTAAAATTAAATGGACTTATGGTGGTAATGAAATGGCTATGCCTGAGTGGGCTTACTTTATGCAAAAAGTTTATGCCGACAAACAATTGGGTATTGACCCGAAAGCAGAATTTCAAAAACCGGCTGAGTTAGATAATAACCCAATCTATGCCGATCAGAATTTCTCAAATATTATTCAAAAAGGTGAAGGTGATGACTTTGACCAGGGCAATGGCGATGCTGGTGATTATGAAGGCAGTGAAATGGCGGCTCCAACAGAATCAGATAAGTACAAAGACATAAATGATAAAAAAGAGAATAGTGATTATAAAGACGTTATGAGACCTGCTGTGCCGGAAAAAACGCCTGTCGCTGAGGCCGAAAAAGTAAGCGTACCTGCCGCAGTTATGCCGCCACCGGAAAAGAAATTAACACGTGCTGAAAGGAGAAAGTTAGAGAGACAAAAGAAAAATGAGGAAAATGACTATTGATGCATTGATCTTTAATCAGTAGCTACAAATATTTTAACGGATTACGTCTTGAGCTTTGTATATAATTCTTGATATTCATCCAAAAGGCAAAAAATAAATAAATTATCACGGGAGACCCCATGGTGAGAAAGCTGATATAAATAAAATACCGGCGTATTACAGAGGTAGCTATCCCCATTTTTTCTCCAATAGCCGTGCATACTCCAAACACCTGCCACTCAATAAAATGTTTGAATTTTTTCATAACGCTAATTTAAATATTTTACCGCAAATAAAATTATTCAATAATCAGGGCAGGGTTTATCATCTTAGCTTTATGCATGCTCAAAATAAGTAAATTTGCGCCCAGTGAAACTTCTTACATTTTCTAATCCACTTAAATATTAAGCAATGGTATTTGATATTGACATGATTAAAAATATGTATGCCTCTTTTGCCGGAAAAGTAGATGCAGCAAGAAAAGTATTAGGTAAACCGCTAACCTTAACCGAAAAGATATTATATACGCATTTATGGAAACCAGATACAACTGTTGCTTATGAAAGAGGTAAAAGTTATGTGGATTTTGCGCCGGATCGTGTAGCTATGCAGGATGCTACTGCCCAAATGGCTTTGTTACAATTTATGCAGGCCGGTCGTAAAAAAGTGGCTGTGCCATCTACGGTGCATTGCGATCACCTGATTATGGCAAAAGATAATAGCAAGACAGATCTTGATAGAGCGGTACACGAAAGCAGTGAAGTTTTTAATTTCTTGTCTTCAGTTTCAAATAAATATGGCCTGGGCTTTTGGAAACCGGGCGCTGGCATTATTCACCAGGTTGTACTTGAAAATTATGCATTCCCCGGCGGAATGATGATCGGTACAGATAGTCACACAGTAAATGCGGGTGGCCTCGGCATGATCGCTATCGGCGTGGGTGGTGCTGATGCCTGCGATGTAATGGCCGGCCTGCCGTGGGAACTAAAATTTCCGAAACTTATCGGCATTAATCTTACAGGTAAGCTTAATGGCTGGGCATCTCCAAAAGATATTATTTTAAAAGTAGCCGGCATACTTACAGTAAAAGGTGGTACAGGCGCTGTTGTTGAATATTTTGGCGAAGGTGCAAAATCTATAAGCTGTACCGGCAAAGGAACCATTTGCAACATGGGTGCTGAAATAGGCGCTACAACTTCAACCTTTGGTTATGATGAAAGCATGGAACGTTACCTTAGGGCAACAGGCCGTGATGAAGTAGCCGATGCAGCAAATGCAGTTAAAGATCATCTTACCGCTGATGCCGAAGTTTATGCCAATCCATCAGAGTATTTTGACCAGGTTATTACCATAAATCTTGATGAACTTGAGCCGCATTTAAACGGGCCTTTTACGCCGGATCTGGCCACGCCAATTTCAAAAATGAGAGAAGCGGCCGAAACCAATGGCTGGCCATTGAATGTAGAAGTTAGTCTCCTGGGTAGCTGTACAAACTCTTCGTATGAAGATATTTCCCGTTCAGTAAGTATTGTTCGCCAGGCAGGTTCTAAAGGCTTGAAATTGAAAACTGAGTTTGCTATTAACCCGGGTTCAGAATTAGTAAGATATACTGTTGAAAAAGATGGTTATCTAAAAGAGTTCGATGACATGGGTGCTGTGGTTTTTGCAAATGCCTGTGGCCCTTGCATAGGTATGTGGGACAGGATGGGTGCAGAAAAGCAACAGAAGAATACTATTGTGCATTCCTTTAACAGGAACTTTGCCAAACGTAATGACGGTAACCCTAATACGTATGCTTTTGTTGGTTCCCCTGAATTAATTACAGCTATCGCTTTTTCAGGTGATCTTGGTTTTAACCCTATGACAGACACCATAACAAATGATAAAGGCGAACAGGTTAAGCTTGATGAGCCGAGTGGTTTTGAGTTGCCACCAAATGGTTATGCCGTTGAAGATGCAGGTTACCAATCACCAGCTACAGACGGAAGTGGCGTTGAGATACTTGTTGATCCGGCAAGTAACCGTTTACAGTTGCTTGATCCGTTCCCAGCCTGGGAAGGCACTGACTTAAAAGGCTTAAAGCTTTTAATTAAAGCCAAAGGAAAATGTACAACCGATCATATTTCTATGGCTGGCCCCTGGCTTAAGTTTAGGGGACACCTCGATAATATCAGTAACAACCTTTTAATTGGCGCGGTTAATTATTATAACGAAAAAACTAACCTTGTTAAAAACCAGCTTACTGGTGATTACGGAGCCTTACCCGATACACAAAGAGCTTACAAAGCTGCCGGTGTAGGTTCTATCATTATTGGTGATGAAATCTATGGAGAAGGTTCTTCAAGAGAACATGCGGCTATGGAACCGAGACATCTTGGTGTTAGGGCAGTACTTGTAAAATCTTTTGCACGCATACATGAAACAAATCTTAAAAAGCAAGGTATGCTTGGTCTTACTTTTAATAACAAAGAAGATTATGATAAGATATGTGAAGACGATACAATTGATATAGACGGCTTAACTACGTTT
>JBDSRT010000407.1:0-2608 GCA_039929165.1 Ginsengibacter sp. | reverse complement strand
AATAGTTTTAAATTCCTGTACCAGCCTGAGTTTCAATAGTAGATATCAAAGTTAAAATATGTAAATGGCTATCTCAATTGATTTGTTGGGAAAGCAATAACTCTTAATTTTATCCACTATTTCCTGTCAGTTTTCCCCAATCACTCACCTTAATTAATTCACGGTATGAGCAAGGATAAGATCCACATTTTTGACACTACGCTTCGTGATGGCGAACAGGTGCCGGGCTGTAAGTTAAATACAAAAGAAAAAATAGAGTTAGCATTAGCCCTTGAAGACCTTGGGGTTGATGTAATTGAAGCCGGTTTTCCAGTGTCATCGCCGGGAGATTTTTCAAGTGTTGAAGAGATTAGTAAAACTGTAAAAACAGCAACTGTCTGTGGTCTAAGCCGGGCTGTATTTAAAGATATTGAAACCGCTGCCCAGGCGCTTAGGTATGCAAAAAGGCCCAGAATACACACAGGAATTGGCACATCAGATTATCATATAAAGTCAAAATTTAATTCCACTCGGGAAGATATTTTACAGCGTGCCATACAATGCGTTACCTGGGCAAGAAGTTTTGTAGATGATGTTGAATTTTATGCCGAGGATGCAGGCCGAACAGATAATGAGTATTTGGCCAGAGTGGTTGAAGCGGTTATAAAAGCTGGCGCTACTGTTGTAAATATTCCAGACACAACAGGGTATTGCTTACCATCGCAGTATGGTGATAAGATTGCTTTCCTTATTAACAATGTGCCAAACATACACAAGGCGAGACTTTCGTGTCACTGTCATAATGATCTTGGGTTGGCAACTGCCAATTCAATAGCCGGCGTTATAAGTGGTGCAAGGCAAATTGAGTGTACAATAAATGGTTTGGGCGAAAGAGCTGGTAACACTGCGCTTGAAGAGGTAACGATGGTAATTAAACAACATGGATATCTTGGTTTTTATACCAGCATTAATACGCAAAAGTTAAATCCTATGAGCAGGCTGGTATCTGAAACTATGAGTATGCCTGTTCAACCCAATAAAGCAATAGTTGGTAGTAACGCTTTCTCCCATTCTTCCGGCATACACCAGGATTGTTTTTTAAAAGATTCACAAACCTATGAAACCATTAACCCTGATGATGTCGGTGCTGACGGTTCAAAAATAGTGTTAACAGCAAGAAGCGGCAGAAGTGCCTTGGCGCATCGATTTCAAAAGTTAGGACATAATTATACAAAGAGTGACATTGATGTATTGTATTCTCAATTTTTGAAGATTGCTGATATTAAAAAAGAAGTTATAGAAGAAGATCTTAACGCAATGGCTACAAATTATAAACCTGTAATGGAAACTATAAATGGGTAAAACATTATTTGATAAGATTTGGGATGAACATGTTGTCGAGTCTATTGAAGATGGGCCATCAATATTATACATTGATAAACATTTTATTCATGAAGTGACCAGCCCGCAGGCATTTAAAGGTTTGGAGAATCGTGGCTTAAAAGTATTGAGACCAAAACAGGTAGTTGCTACTGTCGATCATAACGTTCCTACAATTGACCAGCATCTGCCTATAAAAGATGAGCTTTCCAGGATACAGGTGCAAATGCTGAAAGAAAACTGTGAAAATCATGATATAGAATTCTATGGTTTAAATCATCCTTACCAGGGCATTGTTCATGTTATTGGCCCCGAGCTTGGGATTACGCAGCCCGGAATGACTATCGTGTGCGGTGACAGTCATACGTCAACACATGGCGCTTTTGGTGCTGTAGCTTTTGGCATAGGTACCAGTGAAGTTGAAATGGTTATGGCTTCGCAATGTGTGTTGCAAACCAAGCCAATGGTTATGCGGATAAATATTGAAGGCGATATAAACAAGTCAATCGTAAGCAAGGATATCATTCTCTACATCATTTCTAAGTTAACAACCGGCGGTGCAACAGGTTATTTTGTGGAATATGCTGGCTCTGCCATCCGTTCACTCACAATGGAGGCACGGATGACCGTATGTAATATGAGTATTGAAATGGGTGCACGTGGCGGCATGATCGCTCCCGATGAAGTAACATTCGAATACATAAAAGGTCGTGAGTTTGCACCGGCAGGAGAACAGTGGTTAAAGAAGTTAGCTGAATGGCGTTTGCTATACAGCGACACTGATGCCTTTTTTGATAAAGAAATAAACATCAATGCTGCTGATATTGAACCAATGATCACCTATGGTACTAATCCTGGCTTAGGTATTAGTATTAAGGGTCAAATCCCTGTTACAAACACTATCGCTGATGATGGAGAACGAAACAGTATTGAAAAGGCTTTAAACTATATGGGCCTTAATAGCGGGCAACAATTAATTGGTATGCCTGTGCAGCATGTATTTATTGGAAGTTGCACCAACAGCCGCATTGAAGATCTTAGATTAGTTGCTGGCGTTATTAATGGTCGTAAGAAAAATGCGAACGTACATGTGATGATTGTTCCGGGTTCAAGACAGGTAGCTAACCAGGTAAGAGAAGAAGGCCTTGATAAAATTTTTGAAGCGGCCGGTTTTGAAATCAGACAGGCCGGTTGTAGCGCATGCCTTGGCATGAATGAAGATAAAATTCCTGCAGGCGAATACTGCATA
>JBDSRT010000406.1:0-7116 GCA_039929165.1 Ginsengibacter sp. | reverse complement strand
CATCATCCAGCGGCGCATCAACTTCATCTAAAATACAAAATGGCGCCGGCTTTATTAGATAGATGGCAAAGAGCAAAGCTGTCGCCGTTAATGTTTTTTCGCCACCACTTAACTGGCTTATACTTGTCGGCTTTTTACCTTTTGGCCTGGCAATAATTTCTACGCCTGTCTCTGAAAGATCATTCGGATTTTCCAGCACCATATCAGCCATGTCATCTTCAGTAAACAGTGCTTTAAATACCTTTTGAAAATTCTCTCTTACTTTATTAAATGTATCCAGGAATTGCTGATTGGCAGTTGCTTCAACCTCCTGAATGGTTTGCATTAATGAATCTTTTGCTGACACGAGATCATTCTTTTGTTCAACAATAAATTCGTAACGCTTTTTCATTTCTGTATAAGCCTCGATAGCCGTAGGATTTATTTCACCAATGTTTTCCAGGCGCTTTTTCATGCGGTCATTCTTCTCCTGTAATTCTTCAAGCGGTGTTGTTGTTGTTCTTTCTTCTTCAAGAATGTCATCAAGATTAATTCTGAATTCAACGTGTAACCTTTCTTTCATGCCCGCCAGTTGAACTTTGAGTTCATTTAACCGGTCTTTGATCTCATTAAGCAACTGATCTGTTTGCTCTTTATTTTTTTGCTTATGCCGCAATTCACTTTCACGATCATTCAAAATATTCCTGGCATTATAGTAAGCCTGGTCTGCTTCATTTAATTTCTTCTCCTCAGTTTCCCTGTTTCTTAACAGTCCGGTCAACTCATCATTTAACTTTGCAAGTTCCTCAACGGTAGTAGCAATTGCGCCTGTTGAATCACTCAACTGTTTAGAGCTGTTGTCAACCTGTGTCGTAAGATCGCTGAGTTGATTGGTTTTAAAAGTCAACTCCTGTTTTAGGGCGGCTACCTTACTGTGCTGGCGTGTTGTGGTAAGATTTTTTTCATTGAACGTCGCATTGACTGCATTAAAATCAGTCTCTGCTTTTCTATAATCTTCCTCAATAATTTCAAGCGACTTATTAAAAGCCAACATGTCCTGTGTTAGCTTATTCAGCCATTCTCTTGTTGCATGGCTTTCATTTTGTGTGCTCTGTAGTTGCTTCTGCAGATCCTCTAATCTTTTACGGGATGTCTCTTCCGAATGCTGAATATTTTCAATTTTGTTTTGAATTGAAAATACGGTGTTAGTCAACTGATTTATAGATTGCTGAACGTTGTTTATAGATTTTTCTTTAAGCTGTTCGTTATAAGCGATCACTTCTTTTGACCGCATAGCCATGATTTCTTTCAGATCATTTACAACTCTTTCCTGCTTTGTAATTTCTACGGAAAGCTTTTCAAGATTTTTTGCCCGGCCAATTTTTTTGCCTTCAAATAAACCAACGCTACCACCGCTCAGTGAATATTTACCTTTCACGTATTTGCCATGTTTCTCCAGTACAACAGAGCCATTGCTATTTTGTAAGGCCTCTTCATTTTCAGCTATTACAACATTGCCTAAAAGGTATTTGGCAAGATTATTATACCTGTTATCGATCTCGATTACATTAAGCGCAGGAATTGAATGTTCAACCTGGTGAGCCGGTTGATCGCTTACTTCTCTAAGTTGATCAAGTAAGAAAAAATTGGCTTTACCTTTTTTGTTATCACTTAGTAAATGCACCGCCTGCAGCCCGTCATGGAGATTGTCGACCACATAATAATTAAGATAAGGTTCCAGCACATTTTCAACTGCTGCACGATATTCTTCTTGTACATAGATCAGGTCAGAAAGCAATGGCGCTTCATGATTCCAGCCTGAATTTTTATGCAGAAATTTTACACTTTCCGGATAACCTTCCATTTTATCAATTAGACTTTTCAGCAAGGCATGTTCATTCTTCCTCGCATCAAGTTTACGGCTCTCTTCTCCAAAAGAATTGCGCAGCGCTTCTAACGCAGCCTGCGTTTGTAAAATTTGTTCACGTGTCGCTTCATTCGTTTTCTTTAACTCTTCGAGTTCATTTTTAGCCGTCGTTAAGTCGCCATCTTTCAAGGTTCGGTCAATCTCAAGTTGTGTAAGTTGATTTTTTCTTCCTGAATTTTCTTCTTCGATTTGCCCAATTAATCTTTGCAGATTATGTATCGACATGTCTGCAACTGCCACTTTCTTTTCGGCCTCAAATTGATTTCTTTGTAATTGATGTTGGTTGCGGCGTGAGGCATCAACTTCTCCCCTTTTCTCATCAAACAATACTCGTTTTTGCTGAAGTTGTTCTTCAATATCTTTTACTTCGCGGCGATTTTGTTCAAGCACCACTTCTTCGTCGGCTATTTGTTGTGTTGTAAAACCAATGCTTTCATTAATACCTTTAAGTTGGGTTTCAGCTTTTGCGATAAACTCTGATAAACTCCCTTCACGCTCTTTTAAATGTGCCAGCTTTTGCGACGTAAGATTCCTTGAATTCTCAACACTTCGCAAGGTGTTGTTATGGTCATTGAAAGAATGCTGCATTTGCTGCAACGCCTTCTCCTCCTGAATAAAATTTACTTTTCCCTGTTCAATCTCCGCTTCTTCTTTGGCGATCTCAGCGTCAAGCCTGCTACGTCTGTCAGTTTCAGATTCACGCTGTTGATTCAATTCTTTATAAGTAATATTAAAGCCTTCAAGCGCAGCTTTGGCCAATTCAATACTTACTTCTTTATAATCTTTTTTTATTTCAAAATAACGCTCTGCTTTTTTAGCCTGGCTTTCAAGTGTTTTAAGCTGATTGTTTATTTCGAACAAAAGATCTTCAATACGGGCAAGATCAAGCTCGGTAGCATCTAACTTTAATTTAGCTTCTTTCTTACGTGTTTTGTAAATTGAAATACCTGCAGCCTGCTCCAGCATACGGCGCCGACTGTTTTCTTTATCACGGATTATATCATCAACCATGCCCAGCTCAATAATGGCATAACTATCTGTACTAACGCCGGTATCCATAAAAAGGTTATGAATATCTTTAAGCCTGCAGCTTACATCATTAAGACGATATTCGCTTTCGCCATTCTTATAATATTTACGGGTAATGGTTACGGTGTTAAACTCGGTGGGTAATAGGTTTTTCGTATTCTCAAAAGTGAGACTTACTTCTGCCAGGCCACTGGCGCTGCGGTTTTTAGAGCCATTGAAAACAAGACTTTCAAGATTTTCGCTACGCAACTGGCTAATTTTTTGCTCACCGATCACCCAGCGGATACTATCTACAATATTACTTTTACCGCAACCATTTGGGCCGATAACGCCCGTGATTCCTTCATCAAAATTGAGAACAGTCTTATCGGCAAAACTCTTAAAACCTTTAATTTCCAAACTCTTTAACCGCACACAATATATTTTATGATGAATGCCAAACGAGGTGTTCCCAATAGCGGCAAATATATTTCATTAGTCTAATAGCTTTGATCAACTCACCTCAAAGGTGTTTATAGTTACTAACAGGTTAAGCACATCGGCAAGAAACTACATGCTTAATGTAGAGATGTAAAGGATTAAATACCGGTTGGCTGGAAATGCCTGACGTTTTAAGTTTTTTCAGTTAGTCACGCTAATTTTTTTACACATAACCTTTTGATTAGCTTTGCGTCAAATTTTTTTACATGAAAACATTTCTGGTTCCCGTAGATTTTTCGGAAGCATCGGTAAACGCCGCCAAATATGCTGTTGGCCTTGTAGGTGGTATACCTGACGTACACGTGATTTTGTATCATGTTTATAACAAGATAAGCCTGTCTGCACTTACAGATAAAGATAACTCCAGGCAAAAGATCTCGGAAGATGAACTTGATGATATTGTAAAAATTTTGGCTGCGCCTGAGAATGTAAAATTGTCGACGGTTACAGATGAAGGATTTTTTGTATCGTCACTTGAAACTTTTGTGTTAGCCAATAAAGTTGATATGGTGATAATGGGTATTACTGGCAGCTCAAGGATCAAACAGGTTTTTATGGGTACGAATACATTAAATGTTATTCGCCATACAAACGTGCCGGTTATGATTATACCGCCGGATGCCGTGATGATAAGTTTAAAAAATGTTTTATTGGTATCCGACTTTAAAGATGTGGCACGGACAACGCCATTTGCAGCGATAAAAACGGTGTTGGATCTTTTCCCTTCTAACCTGCACATTTTAAATGTTGATAGTGAACATTACATTGAGCTTACAGAAGAATTTAAGGTAGAGCGCCAATCAATGGATGATAAACTAAACAGTTATAACCCGGAATATTCTTTCTTAAGAGCCTATGATTTTTTAGAAGGCATCAACCGTTTTGCTGCCAACAAATCAATTGATGCTATTATAACTATTCCACATAGACATGGTATATTAAGTCAGTTGTTTCAGACTTCTCACACAAAAAAATTAGCATATCACAGTCATGTTCCCATTATAGCTATACCGGCGTAATGTGTGGCTCAAATAACTTTGATGGCCGTTTATTCGGCCATTTTTGTTTGCGGTACTTACCAGTTGTGGCTTTTATATCAAAACTGCTATCTTGTAAATCTCGCCGTGTTGCTTTGCTTGTTATTGCACTGTAAGTACTAAATAATTTTTATGAAGAATATCAAATTGATAGAAGTGCCGTCAGAAATTGGTGCCGGCACACGTGGCGCAAGTTTAGGTGTTGATGCCATAAAAATTGCAGCGCTGGATTACATGAGTAATTTCTTTGTGCATTTTCCTTCAGAGAAAATTGAAACTGAAAACCACTTATTGTTTGAACCGATACAATCGCCTTATGCCAAACGTATTAACGGCGTTTTGAACATGTATGAAAAGGTAAGTAAGGCTGTTGCAGATTCTATTAAAAATCATTTTTTCCCTATTGTACTGAGTGGCGATCATAGCACCTCCGGTGGTACAATTGCAGGGATAAAACAGGCACGTCCGAATAGTAAGCTTGGTGTGATCTGGATAGATGCACATGCTGATATGCACACGCCTTATACCACACCTTCAGGCAATATGCATGGTATGCCACTGGCTGCATCTATTGCAGAAGACAATGAAGAAAGTAAGGTGCATGAGCTTGACGAGAAAACAAAAAAGCTTTGGGATCAGCTTAAGCATTTTGGTAAAATACATCCCAAAATTTTGCCGGAAGATATTGTGTTGATCTCTTTACGAGATTATGAAAAAGAAGAAAAATATCTGATTGAAAAATATGAAATGAAAGTTATCACCAGCAGTGAGGTGCGCCGCAAAGGCCCTGAAAGTGTGGTAAAATCTTCGTTACGTTATTTAAGCGATTGCACCGACATTTATGTAAGCTTTGACGTAGATTGTCTGGATTCAGTTATAAGCCGTGGCACCGGAACGCCTGTAAACAATGGGCTTAAGGAAAGAGAAGCAGAGGATCTTATCAGTAAGTTTATGCAGAACCGTAAGATATGTTGTTTTGAAATAACGGAGGTAAACCCAACACTCGACCGTGAAAACCTAATGGCCGAAATCGCCTTCAACATTTTGCAAAGAAGCGTGAATATGCTTTTAATGAATTAATGTGTTAAAGCTGTATCGCTCTCGTTATTGTCTTTCAATTTTAGTTTTGAAGAGATCAGTGTTGTACAAAAACCAAGAATTGCTACAACACCAAAGGACCAGCGCAAGTCTGTTGCCTGCGCAATAAGACCAATCATTGGCGGCCCGATCAAAAACCCTAAGAACCCTATTGTTGATACTGCTGCAAGCGCAGCACCTGGAGACATTGTAGATGAGCGGCCTGCTTCTCCATAGGCCAGTGGCACAACAGATGACACGCCCATCCCTACCATAAGAAAGCCAATAGTCGCAGTAATAATGCCGGAAAAAAAAATCGAAATGGCCAGGCCAACAGCTATCAATATCCCACTGATCTGTAACATCGTTTTCTTTCCAAAGCGGTTCGCTAACCAATCACCCGCAAAACGTCCCCCAGCCATGCTGCTCATAAAGGCAACGTAGCCTAACGTTATAAGTTGCCTTGGGGCTTTCACTATTTTATCAAAGTAAACACCGCTCCAATCAAACATAGTCCCTTCGCATACCATACAAAAAAAAGCTAAAAGTCCAAGTTTGATAAGGCTGCTATCTGGTAAAACAAATATGGGTTGTTTAGTTGTTGAAGTAGTTGTTGGTAATGAATCTTTATAAAAAAACAGCATTAATAAAAATGTAATAGAGCATATGATAATGAAATGTGCGAAGGGCTGTAAGTCAAAAGATGTAATTAATGTGCCAATGGCAGCACCGGTAAAGCCGGCCAAACTCCACAGCCCATGAAATGAGGCCATGATCGAACGTCCATACAATGCCTCAACACCAACAGCCTGCGTGTTAACTGAAATATTAAAGAGATTGCCGAATAAGCCAAATACAAACAACACCAATCCGAGTTGCCATGGCGTATTTACAAGGCCAATAAAGATCAACACTACCGGGTAAATAATTGAAGCAATCAGCAGCATCGTTCTGCTGCCGAAGTGACTCACCATGTATCCAGAAATTGGAAGACTCGTCATTGAACCAAGGGGAAGCGCAAACAATACTGCACCTAACCCACCATCGCTAAGATGCAGTTTATTTTTTATATCCGGTATCCTGCTGGCCCATGAGGCGAAAGTTAAGCCTGCTATAAAAAAGAAAGTGCTGACTGAAATTCTGTAGCGCCGGTTTGCCGGCAAAGAAGTTAAGATAGATGGCATGCCTGAAAATATTCAAATCAAGTTGTTTCACCAAATAGGTTTGAGGTATGCGGTGTGAGGTATGAGGTGTTAGAGTCATTTGTGAATTTTCATTGGCCATAGGCAATTCAAAATTGGTTAATGAATTTCCCCTCAATAATCAACAGCATACGACAATGACTTTTCAAAAACCTGAATGCTGATGGCCGATACCTGATACCTTACACCTCATACCTCAAGCCTGCTACTCACAACCCAAACTGTTCTCCTGTTTTAGTTCGGTTCTTTGCAAGAGATGGATCAATTTGTATGGCCTTGTCGCACATAGCCTGGCCTTTTTCTTTTTGTCCTTTTTTAATGAATGTTATACCAGCCATGTAGAGGGCATTAGCGTCAGTACTATCAAGCTCAATTAATTTCTGAT
>JBDSRT010000405.1:0-5049 GCA_039929165.1 Ginsengibacter sp. | reverse complement strand
GGTAAAGTAATATTTTCCTGTTGCCCATTTCTTTCAACCAATACCGTTTTACCTAATAATAATTTTTTAAGAATATCATCATAGTAGGTAACTGGCTCATTATTTACAGCAAGAACTTTATCGCCATCTTCAAAGCCAAGACTATACATCAGGCTGTCTGCAATGCCAATACCGTTCGTTACGTTTTTAACCGGGGTTTTTGTTGAGCCCCATGTGAATAGTATCATTGCATAAATAACAAAAGCTAATAAAATATTCATCGTTACACCGCCAAGCATAATGATCAAACGCTGCCAGGCTGGTTTGCTTCTGAATTCCCAGGGTTGCGGGGGTTGCTTCATCTGCTCCTTATCCATACTTTCATCCACCATGCCGGCAATTTTTACATAGCCGCCAAGCGGTAGCCAGCCAATGCCATAAACTGTTTCACCAATTTTCTTTTTCACAATTGAAAACCAGGGATCAAAGAAGAGATAAAATTTTTCGACACGACATTTAAACCACTTTGCTGTAATGTAATGTCCAAATTCATGAAGTATAACCAGTATAGATAAAGACAGTAATAAATATCCCGCCTGTAAACCTACCTGCGCCCAATTAATTGCTAACGTTGTCATAAGCCCCAAACCCTTAAAGGGGTTAAATTTTTATTGTAAATAATTTTATTTGTTGTGCTTCCCTTCAGAGAGTTAAGGGTCATATTTTTATTAATGAGGCAGCAAAGCTACGTGCCTCACCATCGCTTTCAAAATATTCATCAAGATTTGGCTTTTCTATAAAACTAATTTTTTCCATAGTCTTTTCAACCACCGCAGTAATATCTAAAAAGCCAATGCGGTTATGCAGGAAAGCCCAAACAGCCATTTCATTGGCGGCATTTAGAATGCAGGGAAGGTTTCCGCCTTTAATTAAGGCCTGCATTGCCAGGGTTAAATTGCGAAACGTTTTTACATCAGGTTCTTCAAAAGTCAGCGCACCAATCTTTGCAAAATCAGCACGTTTACTATTTGATACAAGGCGATCGGGGAAACCAAGTGCATACTGTATAGGCAACTTCATATCCGGCAAACCCATTTGCGCTTTTACGCTGCCATCATTAAACTGTACGAGACTGTGTACTATGCTTTGCGGATGCACCAGCACATGAACCTGATCTGGTTCAAGATTGAATAACCATTTGGCTTCAATCATCTCAAGACCTTTATTCATCAGGGTTGCTGAATCAATAGTAATCTTTGCTCCCATCGTCCAGTTGGGATGTTGTAAGGCGTGATCCTTTTTTACATTCACCAAAAAATTAGGCTTCTTACCTAAAAACGGGCCGCCGCTCGCCGTGAGAATAACCTTTTCGATCGGGTTTCTTGCTTCACCAAGGAGACATTGAAAAATGGCTGAATGTTCACTATCCACAGGAATGATAGGCACCCGCTTTTCCAATGCATTCTTCATTACAATATCACCTGCAACAACCAAAGTTTCCTTGTTGGCAAGAGCAATGGCCTTTCCGCTGGCAATAGCTTTAAGCGTTGGTTTAAGACCTGCAAAACCAACAATGGCCGCAAGCATCATATCGTAGCTGTCAAATCCTGCAACATCTTCCAAAGCCTTTTCACCGGCAAAAACTTTTATATTTTTTGAAGCGAGAGCAGTATTTACGATGTTGTATTTTTTTTCATCACCAATTACAACAGCATTAGGATTAAACTTTAAAGCTTGCTCGATCAAAAGCGTATCATTGGTTTGAGCAGTTAAAATTTCAACTTCAAACTTATCAGCATTGTTTTCGATTACCTCCAAAGCCTGGCGACCAATAGAACCTGTGGAACCAAAAATAGCTATACGTTTTTTTGTCATTTTAAATAAAAGGTGGCAAATATAAATTTTAGAATCGAAAGATAATGTAATGCTAAATGTTCACCGGCTGAACAACAAAGGGCGTTAGTGCATCTGCCAGCGTACGGTCGTTACTTAATCTTGGCACTTTGTTTTGGCCGCCAAGTTTGCCAACGCTTTTCATGTAGTCTATAAAACCATTTCTGCGTATGGGAGAAATTTTTAGTTGCTGTAGAATGTTGCCGCTTATCAGGTCGTCGTAGTAAATATTTTTTCGCTGAAGATTTGCCTCTATTTCATGAGCAAGCAGCGAAAGATCTTGCGGAATATTTTCAAATTCAATAAACCATTCATGATAACTCTTTTCGTCGTTACCTGAAATATATGGCGCCACTGTAAACTCAGTTACGGTTATACCCAATTTTTTTATTGCAGTTGACAAGGCAGCTTCAACTTCTTCACCGATAACATGTTCACCAAAGGCTGAGATAAAGTGATTGACTCGTCCTGTAACCACGAGCCTGTAAGGATTTAGGGACACAAATTTTACGGTATCACCGACATTATAAGCCCACAACCCCGCGTTACTGCTTACAATCATTACATAGTTTTCGTTTAGCTTTACGTCTTGTAACGACAGTCGCAAAGGCTTGTCATTAAATATTTCTGAAGAAGGCACAAACTCAAAAAATATCCCGCTGTCTGTGTTCAATAAAAGACCTTCTACATTCTGGCTATCCTGGTAAGCAAAAAAGCCTTCGCTGGCAGGATAAAGTTCTACCGTGTCAATAGCCTTCCCTATACTTTCGTCCAACTTCACTTTATATGGCGCATAATTCACACCACCATGTACCATCACAGAAAAATTTGGGAAAATATCTTTAATGTGTTTGCCAGTTCTGTGCATCAAGCGATCAAAGTACATTTGCATCCATGGCGGAATACCACTGATCAAACGCATATCTTCTTTAATGGTTTCGTCTATAATTTTTTCAAGTTTGGTTTCCCAGTCATCCAGGCAATTTGTTTCAAAAGTTGGTAGCTGATTAGCTCTTAAATAACGTGGCACATGATGGTTTACTATGCCACTAAGCCGGCCCGTAGGCACACCACCAATTCTTTCCAGTTCCGGAGAGCCGCTTAAGAAAATTAGTTTACCATCAGCAAAAACTGTATTACCCGTTTCAGCCATGTAACATAACAAAGCATTACGGGCCGAATCTATATGATTGCTTATAGAATCTTTCGAAATCGGGATATATTTTACGCCGCTTGTAGTGCCACTGGTTTTGGCAAAATAAATAGGCAATCCTTTCCAAAGAATGTTGTGCTTGCCTTGTTTTATCTGGTTTATATAGTCTTCAAAATCTTCGTACGACCTTACAGGCACATGATCTTTAAAATCTTTATACGTCTTTATATCATTAAACACATGGTCTTTTCCAAATTGAGTTTTACTGCCTGTTTTTATAAGAGTCTGAAATATAGCCTCCTGGTCTGCAACGGCTGAAGTGCTGCTGCTTTTTATCTTTTTATAAATATAAGTTGCAAAAGGCTTTGCAAGAATTGATTTGATCTTCATGCTTTATTAAAGCGTTATAACAAGCAAACTTAGCATTTACCTTCTACATAAAATCAGCAGTATTTGTTACAATTGATTATTAAGGCTTCCCAATTATTTCACAAGTTAACAGTTGAATATATTTTTACTTTTGCAGAATGATCACTTCAAAATCTGTAGCCTTGCACACGCTTGGCTGCAAGCTCAATTACTCTGAAACGTCTACCATAGCACGCCTCCTTGAAAAAGATGGTTTTGTACAAAAAGATTTTGATGAAGTGGCCGATGTTTACATTATAAACACCTGTTCTGTTACTGATAATGCCGATAAAGAATGCCGCCAATTAGTACGACGGATAGCTAAAAAAGCACCGGATGCAAATGTGGTGATTACCGGGTGTTATGCTCAATTGAAACCTCTAGAGCTGTCGCAAATTCAAGGTGTTGATCTTGTATTAGGCGCTGCCGAAAAATTTAATATAACTGCACATCTAAAAGAAATTACAAAAGGCGGTAAAGCAGCAGTTTTTAGTTGCGATATAGATGATGTGAAAACGTTCCATTCGTCATTTTCAGTAAATGATCGCACAAGAAGCTTTTTAAAAGTTCAGGATGGTTGTAACTATAATTGCTCATTTTGTACCATACCGCTTGCCCGTGGTGCCAGCCGTAGCGATTCTTTTCAAAACATTCTTGAAAGTGTAAAAGCGTTGGAGAATGCCGGTGTAAAAGAAATTGTGTTAACTGGAATAAACCTCGGTGACTACGCTTATAAGGCCGGAAACCAAAATTCCACCTTGAAATTTATCGATCTGGTTAGATTTTTAGAAGAGAATACATCTATTGAACGTTATAGAATATCGTCTATTGAGCCCAATTTGCTGACGGACGAGATCATTGAATTTGTTGCGTCAAGTAAAAGGTTTATGCCGCATTTTCATATACCCCTGCAAAGCGGTAGTGATAAGATCCTGGGTTTAATGCAGCGGCGTTATCGCACTGCTTTATACCAGCAAAGAATAGATGTTATTAAAAAACTCATGCCGCATTGCGCCATCGGTGTTGATGTAATTGTTGGTTTTCCTGCTGAGAGCAACGTGGAGTTTAATGAAACTTTTAAATTTCTTGAAAACAACGACATCAGTTATTTACATGTGTTCACCTATTCTGAAAGAAACGACACAAAGGCCTTGACTATAAATCCAGTGGTGCCTTTACATGTTCGTCATGAGCGCAATAAAATTTTACGAAATCTTTCTTATAAAAAACAAATTGAATTTGCCAACAAACATATCGGAGACACAAGAAATGTGTTATTTGAAAAACGTAATAAAAACGGAACAATTGAAGGTTTCACCGATAACTACATCACAGTGACAGCAGCTTTTGATGATAAGCTGGTCAATACTATTTCTAAGTGGAAGATTTAAATCCAACTAATCCTTTATTAAATTTCTTATAATTATCACCGAACGCTATATTTGCAATCTTAAAAAGGGAGCATAGCTCAGTTGGTTTAGAGCATCTGCCTTACAAGCAGAGGGTCCGCGGTTCGAACCCGTGTGCTCCCACAAATACCTTGTTTACAACAAGGTATTTTAGTTTTTAAAATTTGATAATTTAAAATTACTACGCATTTATGTTTATTAAATGGA
>JBDSRT010000404.1:0-2533 GCA_039929165.1 Ginsengibacter sp. | reverse complement strand
CTGGCTGCTGGGGCCGGTTAAGCATCACTTAAATAACACAGGAATTTCTATTAATGAATTTGAATTATCGCCATCAACTCTGGTTGCCTTAATACAATTAGTGGAAGATGGTAAGGTAAATTTTAGTGCTGCTTCAGGAAAAATATTTCATGAATTATTATTACATCCAGGCAAAACACCTTTAGCGGTTGCACAGGAATTAAATCTTGTACAGGAGAAAGATTCTGGTGCTGTGTTGTCATGGGTTGACGAAGTAATTGCCAATATGCCTGATAAGGTTTCGGAATACAAAAAAGGGAAAAAGGGATTGTTGGGATTGTTTGCGGGCGAGGTAAAAAAACTTAGCAAAGGCAAAGCAGATATGCAATTGGTTAAGCAATTATTAAATGAAAAATTAAGTCAATAAATTATAGTGATGAAACAATTACTGGTTTGTCTGTTGGCATGTATTTTATTTTCCTGCGGTAATAAAAGTATAAATGGAGAATTTACAGTGTCTGGAAATATAAAAAATGCTGAAGATCAAAAACTATATCTCGAAGAAATTTCTTTCAATCAAAAGCCACCATTGATCATAGATACGACCGATCTTAAAGGTGGGAAGTTTTCTATAAAAACAAACGCCCCTGAAGAAGGACTGTACAGGCTTCGTTTAGAAAAAGCAGATGGCTACATTTTTATAAATGACCGCAACGACTTGAGCTTTACGGCTGATGCTAAAGATTCAACGCAGGTCGTTCCTGCCTTCAACACACCCGCAAATGTTTCTATAAGTAATTTCATTGTACACATGGATTCTATTCAACGGGCGGTTGTGTTTGAAAGCCAAAAGTATAAACAGTTCCAGGATAGTAACGCGCCAGACAGTATTTTGCAGATCGGCCAAAACAGGCTTTCAGCCCTAAGTTCAGGATACAATAATTTTTTATTAAACTATGTAGATACTACTAAAAGTCCTGTTATAGCGTTGTTTGCTTTGGGTTATACTGAAAATGTGAATGTAGATACGCTCACCAATGTGGTTGCAAGACTAACCAGCCGTTTCCCACAACACAAAGGGGTGGCTGCTGTTGTTCACCAATTTGACAGCCTTGTGGCCCTGCAGAGGCAATCGTCAACACAGCCATCTAATTTAACTATGGCTCCGGATATAGTTATGCCTGACACAACGGGCAAAACATTTTCTTTAAGTTCATTAAAAGGAAAATATGTGTTGGTTGATTTTTGGGCAAGTTGGTGTGGTCCATGTCGCGGCGAAAACCCTAATGTAGTGTCAGCGTTTCAAAAATTTAAAAACAAGAATTTTACCATACTCGGGGTTTCACTTGATCAGGATAAAGCCGCCTGGCTCAAGGCCGTGAATAAAGATAAATTAACCTGGCACCAGATCAGCGATCTTAAAGGTTGGGAAAGCGCAGCTGTGCCGCTTTACAACATTGAGGGTATTCCCTTTAATGTTTTGGTTGATCCACAGGGAAAGATTATTGCACAAAACTTAAGAGGAGAAGACCTGCAGCAAAAGCTGGCTACGATTTTACGATAGCCAATCAATAATAGATTCGCTTATTTTTTAGAGTGAACTATTTAAAAGTAAGCGCCAGCGAAATAATATTACTGTTCAGTCCATTGCTTCTATTGAAATGCCCCAACCTTAATTCCATATTGGTAATATGATGCATACCCATCACGCCTTCTGGCGGAGAAAGCCGAACACCTAAGCCTTCAAAATGACTGGTAAAGTTTGAAAGATCATAATCTGAGGTATAAAAATTTTCTGCCGTATTATGATCCTGGTAGCCTGCAAAATATTTTAAACCCTGTTGTTTATAAAAGCGATAGAATGGACTGAGAGAAACGCTCTGAGTTATTTTATAAGGCAATTCAATATTAAATGTATTAGCCTGTAAACCCCAGTCATCTTTATAATAACGGTAAAAAGTTCTTACTATTAATTTGGAGCCAGCAAAATAATTTATACGTAAGCCAATAGGAATCTTAAATCTCTTATCCGGCAAATGCTCCACGGACTCTGTATTATCTTTGAAATAAATCCTATGGAAAGGCGTGCCTAAATAACCTTGTTGATAGATCAGATCTAACAATAAGGCCAGTTGCAAACGGGTATTTATTGTAGAAGAGTAGGATAAGGATGTGCTGTAAGATTTTCTGCTCGTCCAAACTTCCCGGAAATTGCCACCACTAAACGTTCGAAGCTCTACAGGATAGATGAGCTTAAGCTTGTCAAGATAAACCTGGGCCTTAATATTAAATTCCCTGTTCTTATCTTTTGATGTTTTTGTAAAACCAATACCGCCGCCAAAAGAATTATAATCATATTCAATGGAGTAAGCACCATTAAAGGATACTGCATTGCCTTTAGTTTCGTTGTTCAAAGTGTAGGAAACTGAAGGATAAAAACGTGTATCGTTAGTGGAAGCAGATGAGATAGTTGATGGATCAACGTTATCAGAAGAAGCGGATGTATAATGGTCTACACCTAATTGTACACCTAATGTATGTTTTACGTTTTTTA
>JBDSRT010000403.1:0-5319 GCA_039929165.1 Ginsengibacter sp. | reverse complement strand
CACAAATGCAGGCAACCGTGAATTATTAAGCGAAGTATTTCAAAATTCATATTTACTTTGAATTTATTGGCATTTACCAGCGCTCTTTCCCAGCTTATATATAGCTCTCCTTCTACATTATTATTTGAATAATTAAAAGTGATAATATCTGTGTATGTATTATGAGTTAAAAATTTTTTATTCAATCTTAAAAGATATTCGTCACTGCAAAAAATGATATTCAAGAAATCAAATGGAATGCCTTCAGTTTTGAAAATTTCTATTATAAGTCTTTTTACAAGAGATAATTCTAACTCGGACTTAAAATTTGACTCATAGAAGATTTTAATTGCACTCATAAAGCAGAAACCAAGTTTTAATCCAAAGCTATCTTTACAAAATGATAAAGGAAACTGTTAAACTAAAAAAGCTGTCGGAAATACCAGTAGGTGTGCAGGTCAAAATTCATTCGTTATCAGATGATCATATTGTTTTGAAACTTATGGAAATGGGGTGTCTGCCAGGTGAGGTTTTAAGCGTAGTCAACAAAGCGCCATGGGGCGATCCCATATCAATTCTGATTTCCGGTTATTTATTAAGTCTAAGAATAGACGAAGCAGAAAAAATAAATGTTTTAGACGTAAACATCTGATAATCAATTATATACGTGAAAATAGGTTTATATTTTGGCTCTTTCAACCCGATTCACGTTGGTCATCTTATTATCGCGAAACATATTTTAAATGAAAAATTTGTGGATCAGATATGGTTTGTTTTGTCGCCTCAAAATCCTCTAAAACAACGAAGTACTCTTTTAAATGAATATCACAGACAACATCTTATTCAAATGTGTTTGGAAGGAGAAAGCCAAATGAAATGTTCAACTGTTGAGTTTAAGTTGCCCAAACCATCATACACGATTGATACACTTGTACATCTTGAAGAGAAATATGCAAACCATTCATGGCAGGTTATTCTTGGAAGTGACAGTCTTCATAATATAAATAATTGGAAGAATAGCCAAAAACTTTTAGGCGAATATGACTTCCTGGTGTATAAAAGGCCAGGTTTTACTAAAAGTCTTTTTCAACAGGATAATATCAAGGTTCTCGATGCGCCTTTATTAGATATTTCATCATCCCACATTAGAAAATTAATTAAGACTGATAAATCAATAAGGTATTACGTTACAGACGCTGTTTACGAAGAAATTACTAGCAATAATTATTATAAATAGCTAAAGATAAACCCTAGCAAAAGACAGGCGATAACTACAAATGGAGATCGAATTTTACTAAATGTGAGTAAAGAAAAAGTGCCTATGATAACGATTATGTTTAAAAAACTTACTGTTTGTAAACCTGTTATTGAAATGTCCTTTAATAAATAAAAGGTTGCTGCCCACATAATGCCTACAACGGTTGCCTTAATTCCTTCGAGAGCCCTGTAAACAATAACATATTTCCTTAAATTATGCCAGACGGGGTAGAAAAACAGTACTAATAGCGCACTCGGTAGAAAAATCCCAATAGTACCTATAACACATCCTAAAATTTGAGATTGTTGACCACTAGAACGCATAGCCATACCGCCAGTATAACTAGCAACGGAGAAAACAGGACCGGGAATAGCTCTCACCATTCCAGAACCTGTTAAAAACTCTTCTGTTGTCATGTAATTTGTTTTTTCCCGTACCACAAACTGCTCATACATCATTGGCATTAATACATCTCCACCACCAAAAACCAAACTACCAAAACGGTAAAAGTTTTCGAAAAGGTTGTAAGCTTTACGATCTGGCCAATTTTGTTTGCGAGCTTTTTCACTAAAGACACCAGCCATAACAAAGAGTAAGACAAACAACCAGATGTTGGTCCATTTAATTTGTTTTGGTTTAATAGTTTCTCTTTCCTTAATACGCTTACTGCTAAAATTGGTAACAATACCACCAACTACAATCAGGATTGGAAAGACCCATGGCGTTTTAAAAAACAGAAATGTAATAATGATGGAAACAACCATTATTATATATGTGATAGTATTATAAATAGAAATCTTATAGGCCCGCAGAGCGGCAAAAGCTAAAAATCCAACAGCCATCGGCTGAATGAATTTAAAAATATCAAGATTAAAACCGTTCTCTACAAAATAGTGCATGAGAAAAGAAAAGGCACCCATCATAATAGAAGCGGGTAGAATCCATATTAATAAAGTAGCAACAGCAAGTGGAACACCACCACGTTTGTAACCAATTAGGGTTAGTGTTTGAGTTGAAGAAGCCCCGGGTAATAGCTGACAAAAGGAAACATATTCCATAAGCTCTTCTCTTGTTACGTCTTTTCTTCTGTCAACAAAAGTCTTCATCATCATACCAAAATGGCCTTGAGGCCCGCCAAATGCAGTAATGCTATGAACAAATACTGCTTTTAAAAAAGGGATGTGACGAAGAAACATTTACAAAGGGAATATCGGTTTCATTATCTGGAAGAAGTTATTTTTTAAGACCAATTTCTCTAAGCCTTTCATCAAGATAGTCGCCAGCGGCAATATCATCATAATGTTTCGGATGATCATTATTTATGCATTGTGTAAGACAATTCAAACTCATGGCAGATTTTGGATGTAAGAAGAAAGGAATTGAAAACCGGGAAGTATGCCATAAGTCACGAGGCGGATTAACAACACGATGTGTAGTACTCTTTAATTGATTGTTAGTAAGGCGTTGCAGCATATCGCCCACATTCACGACAATTTGGTCTGGTAAGGAAGTAACTGCAACCCATTCATTATTTCTATTTAAAATCTCAAGACCGCCGGCGCTAGCCCCAACCAGTAGCGTAATAAGGTTAATATCTTCATGTTGTTCAGCCCGGATCGCACTTTTAGGTTCATAGGTTATGGGTGGATAATGTATTGCTCTGACAATAGAATTTCCTTCCTCAACATTATCGTCAAAATAATTTTGCGGGAGGGCCAGGTATAAAGCAATCGCCTGCAGTAATGCTTTACCTGAATTTTCAAATGCTCTATAGGCCTTGTAAAAAGTAACATTAAATGTTTCTACCTGTGTAACATCTATATTATCCGGGTATTCATTTTTAAGCCTATGGTTTGCAGGAACTATCTGCCCGTATTGAAAAAATTCCTTCAAATCAGGTGCATCACTACCTTTTGCATGCTCCTTACCAAATGATGTGTAACCTCTCTGGCCGGCCAGTTCAGGTATTTCATATTTTTGTTTTTCAACCAAGGGTAGAGAAAAAAAATCCTGTACATTTTTATAAAGCTCCTCAATAAGATCGTTAGAAATTCCATGATTTTTTACGGACACAAAGCCGACCTCTTCAAAAGCTTTACCGAGGTTTTGTACAAAGGCCTTCTTCTTATCCGGGTCTCCCGACAAAAAATTGTCAAGATCAACAACAGGAATAATCATATCAAAGCTTTAAATAACGTATGAACAATTTGGAATTCTCCTTTATTTAAAAGTAACAAGTATTCTATTTACCAAAGCTTCTGTACAAATTTGTTTAGAAACAAAATAGAGCCTTAATTAAAACTCGGCGTTCTTTGGTGTTCTGGCGAAAGCAATCACATCACGTATATTAGTCATGCCGGTAACAAATAACACCAGTCTTTCAAAGCCAAGTCCAAAGCCTGCATGTGGACAACTTCCAAACCGACGTGTATCTAAATACCAGTCAAGTTCTTCTGTTGAAATATGCATTTCATTCATACGTTCTACCAACTTTTCCAGCCGCTCTTCTCTTTGTGAACCGCCTACTATTTCTCCAATGCCAGGCGCTAAAATATCCATAGCAGCAACGGTTTTACCATCATCATTCTGACGCATGTAAAAAGCTTTGATTTCCATCGGATAATCGGTTAAGATAACCGGCTTTTTAAAATGCTTTTCTACAAGATATCGTTCATGCTCACTTTGAAGATCAACGCCCCATTCATTGATGGTGTATTGAAACTTTTTCCTTTTATTGTGAGAGGAATCTTTCAATATGTTAATAGCCTCTGTATAAGTTAATCTCTCAAAATCATTATTGATAACGAACTCAAGTTTTGCAATCAGGCCAAATTCACTGCGTTCTGCCTGTGGTTTTTGTTTTTCTTCTTCAGCAAGACGATTCGCTAAGAAGAGAAGATCATCCCGGTTGTGTTCCAGGGCATAAGTGATGATATATTTAATGAATTCCTCCGCCAGGTTCATGTTATCCTCAAGATCAGAAAAAGCCATTTCCGGCTCAATCATCCAAAATTCTGCTAAATGTCTTGCGGTGTTTGAGTTCTCAGCTCTGAAAGTTGGTCCAAAAGTGTAAACCTCGCCAAAAGCCATAGCGCCTAACTCTGCTTCCAACTGACCGCTAACGGTAAGATTTGTGGCTTTGCCAAAGAAATCTTCAGCATAATTTATTGTGCCATCATCATTTTTTGGAGGATTGGTAAGATCGAAGTTTGTAACGTGAAACATTTCCCCTGCACCTTCAGCATCTGAAGCTGTAATGATTGGAGTATGCAGATATACAAAGCCTTTTTCATTAAAAAATTTATGTATTGCAAAAGCTAACGCGTGTCTTACCCTGAACACAGCGCCAAAAGTGTTTGTCCTGAAACGCAGATGCGCTTTTTCTCTTAAAAATTCCAGGCTATGTTTTTTTGGCTGAAGCGGAAATTTTTCAGGATCGCTATCTCCTAGAACGACAATCTCTGAAGCTTTAATTTCATATTTCTGTCCTTTGCCAAGAGAAGTAACAACAACGCCTGTCACTTTTAAAGCCGCGCCAGTTGTAACACGTTTAATTAATGCTTCATCAAACTTTCCTAATTCCGCAACAATTTGCAGATTGTCATTTGTACTGCCGTCATTTAAAGCAATAAACTGGTTATTTCTAAAACTGCGAACCCAGCCCATTACTACAGTTTCATAATCTACACTCTCTTCTTCAAGCAGCTTTTTTATCTTAACCCGTTTTGTTTCCATTACATTCAATTGACCGTCAAATATACAGGATAGGCTTATACAGCTTAATACAGTTAAGCTTACATAATGATTTGCTGCGTTAATTTTAATGTATATAACTATAAAAATTTTTACATTTTGAAGTTTTGATGTATTATTGCGTTAGGAAGACGCTGATGGGTTACTCTCTAACACTCAAAGCCACCCTGTTTCACACACGAATCCGTTCTCAAATAAATCACCGAAATCAGATTTCACAATTTTTAAGATTGTTTCGAGTTTATAATCTACACATCTTTTATGTATGACATTTTACAACTGAACGACATGCTCGTTCCTGAGTTGCAGGATATAGCAATTCAACAAAA
>JBDSRT010000402.1:0-4487 GCA_039929165.1 Ginsengibacter sp. | reverse complement strand
GGTGATAAGCGATTTGCGGGCTATGGACGTTGCCTTCGGCGGACAAGGCGCACCCATTGTACCGATAGGTGAAAAATTATTATTTGAAGATTACAGCTTGTTTTTAAACCTGGGCGGTATTGCTAATCTGTCTTTTCATAAAAAAACTGATGGAAATATTACTGTTACCGCCTTTGACGTTTGCCCGTGTAACCGGATATTAAATATGCTGGCGGAACAACAAGGTTTGGAATTTGACATAGATGGAAAGATTGCGGCAAGCGGTGGTGTTAGTGAAGCCTTACTCCAGCAACTGAACGGGCTAAGTCATTACCAACAAGATCCTCCAAAATCACTGGACAACAACTTTGGCATTGATACGATCTACCCACTATTAAAAAGCTCTGGCCTGAGTGATGAAGATTGCATGCGGACTTATCTTGAACATATCATTCAACAAATAACAATTAGTATTAAAAATAATATTAAGGCGGTAAAAAACGTTAAACTGTTGATCACTGGGGGCGGAGCTTTTAATACCTTTTTAATTGAAGGGTTAAGAAAAACATTAGGCGAGATTGATGTGTCTGTTGATATTCCGGCTGAAGTTGTGGTTCAGTACAAGGAAGCTTTGATAATGGCTTTGATTGGCGTACTGAGATGGCGGGAAGAAACTAATGTATTGGCATCCGTTACAGGTGCGGCAAAAGACAGTATCGGCGGCGCATTTTGGCTGGGTACCCAGGTTTAGGAGTTTAACAATCTATATGCTCAAAATAAATTTTCTTGCAAAAAAAAACAGCATGAAAAACCCTATCGTTTGCTTGTTTGGGACCATAATTTTAATGGCTTCCTGCGACACTGCCGAGTTAAAAGTAAATTTTGATAACCAGGATTATGATCAGGCTAAAGAAGGCTTATGGAAAAAAGAAGCCAAAGATCCGGTGTCATTTTTAAAAGTAACGGGCACCCGTAAACGCAACCTTGTCGGGCAAACTGTTGTAAAAGGAAATTTGATAAATATGGCTACGCTTGCTGTGTTCAAAGACGTAAATGTTGAATTAAAATTCTATAGTAAAACCGGCGCTTTACTTGAAACGAATAACGAAACTTTTTACGAAATCATCCATCCCGGTGAAAGCAAAGATTTCAAAACAAAATATTTCGCACCAAAAGGTACTGACAGTGTTGCTTTAAAAGTTGTGGCGGCAAAGAGCACGCCTTAGATGATTATCAGTAGTAAATAGGGCTTTGATATCCAGGTATAAGTTCCTTAATCCATAGTTTCGATACACCATGCCTAATTAATTCAGACAACAGGAAATAACTTTCTATTTCATTATAATCTATATTAAAGACTTCTTTCAAATAAGATTTATGATGCTCATGTAGCAAAAGAAGAAATTGATTGAAAGTTGAACAAATAACAATTTCTTCTTCCCAGTCATCTTTGACACAAATTATATTCGATTTACGTATAGAGTAGCGGAATCTGTAAAAGTCATTGAATGAAGCAAATTGTTTAAAGTCATCCTCAATAAGTTTTATAGTTTGACGAAAATTTATACCATCAATACCAACTAAACTAATATTCGTTCCATAGGTCAATTAATCAATTTCGTCTTCAAAAATTTTTATCTCAGAGTTATCTGCAGATTATTATTAAGTCTGGCGGTCGTCTTTAATTGTTGATTTATTTTTTCAACAAATTCAAAAATTGTCGTTGTTAATTCTTTTAAGCGATGTTATCGTTTGTGAAACTATATCATACTTCAAAATTGTTGAAAAATAATCACAGCTTTTCAAAATTTATTATATTTATTTTCACTCTTTTTAAGATTTAACTTTAGAAAAAAATTTTATGGTTACAGAACTTAAAGAAGTGATCTCTACAATAGAAAAACTTAAAGATGAGGAACAAAGAGAGATCGCAAAAATGCTTAGTGATGAAATCAAGTGGGACACTACATTGCAAAATAGCCAGCACAAATTAGATAGTCTTGCACAGGAAGCTCTCCATGAATATAAGGCAGGTAAAACCAACCAAACAGATTGGTAATTGCAATCAGTAACAACAAGTAAATTCCGCAAGGCTTTCGATAAACTTCCAAAGAGCGTCCAGGATAAAGCAAGACAAGCTTATAAATTATGGAAGTTTGATAACAATTATCCCGGTTTGCATTTCAAACAAATACGTCATAATCAAGCAATTTATTCAGTAAGGATAGGCTTATCCTACAGAGCTTTAGGTTTAATTGAAAGCGATACAATAATATGGTTTTGGATTGGCTCTCACGAAGATTACAATAATCTAATCTCAGAATTATAAATTCAACTTGTTATTGTTGCATAGATGATTGCCATACGGCGGACGCCAAATATTCGAACCAAAGGCACGGATAGTGTTGCTTTAAAATTAGTGGCGGCAAAGAGTACGCCTTGATGGTTTGCCCTCCTAAGATACAAACTCAAACTTATCTCCATCAAACAAACCTTTGTCGCTAAGTTTTAAATGAGGTATTACCAGCAAGGCCATAAATGATAAGGACATAAACGGTGCAGATAACGTTGAACCCAGATCTTTTGCTGCCATATCTAACTTAGTATATTGCTCGGCAACTCTATAGCCATCTTCATTGCTCATGAGGCCGGCAACAGGCAAAGCCAATATTTCTTTTACTTTACCATCAAGATCAACGCATGAAATACCACCCTTGTTTTCAATTACAAGATTTATAGCCTCGCAAATATCTTCATCAGTAGTTCCAACAGAAATTATATTGTGACTGTCATGAGCCACCGATGATGCAATGGCGCCCTTCTTCAGGCCAAAATTTTTAATAACCGCTTTGGCCACTGGTGCTTTGTTATAACGGTTCATTACTACAATCTTTAAAACATCCTTATTTACATCACTAACAATTTTTCCATTTACAGTTTTAAGATCAGCCTCAAGCCTGTTGGTTATTAGCTGGCCATCCAAAGCTTCTATAACCGGCAATCTAATTTCTGTATTGTTTGTACTTATTTCAAGATCCTTTAACTTACAAGGTTCAGCATTAAAGTGGTTAATCTCTTCTTCCCGTATAGACGATATTAATGTAGTGCCGCCCTCAGCGGTAAGTATACCATCAATATAAGTGCGCTGCACTTTAAATTTTTTAAGATTATCAACTACAATAAAATCTGCAGCATCGCCTACGGTAAGCTGACCTACCTGCATCTTATAGTGGTGCACAGGATTGACACAAGCGGCTTTCAACACTTTAAAAACATCAATACCTTTTGCAACAGCCCGGGCACATAATTCATTAATATGACCATTTACCAAACTATCGGGATGTTTATCATCACTGCAAAACATCATGTTATCTGAATGATCATTTAAAAGATCAGACAATGCTTCAAAGTTTTTAGCAGCACTGCCTTCCCTAATAATGATGTTCATGCCAAGATTTAGTTTCTCCAACGCCTCTTCAGCAGTAAAACATTCATGGTCTGTTGATATACCTGCATCAATATAACGCCTGGCATCACCGCCACGAAGTCCCGGCGCATGGCCATCAACGGGCTTATTTAACTTTTTTGCGACTGTAATTTTCTTCATCACTTCCTCATCATTATTTAGCACGCCGGGGAAGTTCATCATCTCACTCAGATAACTGATCTCAGGCCTTTGCAACAATGCTTCTACTTCGGTTGAGTTTATGGTTGCACCGGAACTTTCAAACGCAGTTGCCGGTACGCAACTTGGAGCGCCAAAATAAAATTTAAACGGAACTGATCGTCCATTGTCGATCATATAATTTATACCATCAATACCACATACATTGGCAATTTCATGCGGATCGCTAACTGTAGCTACAGTACCATGTACAACCGCAAGCCTGGCAAACTCTGAGGGTATCAGCATGGAGCTTTCAATATGAACATGCGCATCTATAAAACCCGGTAAAATATACCCTTGCATATTTTCTGCTGAAGGGAATTCTGTAATGGCGGTTATTTTTCCGTCACTCACTTCCAGTTTGCCTTGAAAAATTCTTTGTCCCTGGATATCTACAATGTTCCCGGCGATAATAAAATGCATATTGTTATTTAATGATTATCCTGTTGCAGTAATAAATATCATTTAAAAATAATTGACACATAAATTTGATGCTCATAATTCGCTCTATGCAAAAGAAAATCTTATTCATACTTAGCCTTTTTTATTGTGTAATTGTTGCCGGGCAAAAAAAACAGGATCAAAAAAATACTTCTAAAATAAATGAAGACAGTATTTTACTCTCCAAAGTTAAATATAGACTGGTTGGGCCTTTCCGGGGTGGAAGAAGTGGAACTGTTACAGGAGATTACCAGGATAAAAATGTATTTTATTTTGGTGCAACAGGTGGCGGCGTTTGGAAAACTAATGATGGCGGAAATAATTGGACAAATATTTCTGATAAATACTTTGGTGGTTCTATAGGCAGTGTCAGTGTTGCTCCTTCAGATCCTTCGGTGTT
>JBDSRT010000401.1:0-3961 GCA_039929165.1 Ginsengibacter sp. | reverse complement strand
GGCAATTTGATAAAGGCTTAGAACGTCTTAACAAAGTAGTAAAAGCAGAGCCTGGTAATCTTGAAGCAGTATCGTGGCTGGCAGATGGATATGCTGCAAAAGGGGATAACGTTAATGCAGTTAAATGGTACGAATACAGTAAAGAACTGGTTAACGACAAGGATTACACGAAGGAAGTTGATGAACGAATACAAGCTCTTAAAACTGCAACCCATTAATTGTTTCAGTCTAACCAGAGTTAAAATATTGATTATTAAAAATTATTAAATTATGCCTTGCGGTAAAAAGAGAAAACGTCATAAAATTGCTACCCATAAACGCAAAAAGCGTTTAAGGAAGAATCGTCATAAGAAGAAGTAGTTCCTTTTTACTCCCTATGCCTCCCGGGCTGGGCGGCATGTGCATTTGTATTTCCTTCGGTGTGTAGGTTAGATTAAATTCAATTTAGTGAACAAGGAATTAATTATTAATGCTGCCCCACAGGCAGTTGAAATAGCGCTTTTAGAAGATAAAAAGCTGGTTGAGCTTCATAATGAGCAGGCAGGCGCAAGTTTTGCCGTTGGTGATCTTTATCTTGGAAAAGTAAAAAAATTAATTCCTGGTCTTAATGCGGCTTTTGTTGATGTAGGTTTTGAAAAAGATGCCTTTTTGCATTATACTGATCTTAGCCCCTATGTAAGATCGATTCTCAAATTCACTACTATCGCAATGGCCGAAAAGAGTGAACATCACGCAGATTTCTCAAAATTTGAAGTTGAGCCTGAAATCGTAAAAACCGGCAAAATTGCTGAGGTGCTCAGCGGCAAGCCTAACATTTTAGTCCAGATTTTAAAAGAACCTATTGCTGCAAAAGGTCCGCGGCTAAGTTGCGAACTTTCCCTGCCGGGAAGATTTGTAGTGCTAACACCTTTCAATGATATTATTGCCGTTTCCCGCAAAATCCACTCTTCGGAAGAAAGAAAAAGACTTCAGAAAATTATTGAAGGGATCAAGCCTAAAAATTATGGCGTTATTGTAAGAACCGCCGCTGAAGGCAAGCATGCAGCAGAACTCCAGGAAGATCTTTTAACGCTAATCGAAACCTGGAAAACCATTCAGCGAAATCTTAAAGGTTCAACTTCTCCCACAAAAATTTTAAGTGAAGAAGGCAAAACCAATAGCATTCTTAGAGATCTCTTAAACGAAGATTTCAATAAGATTGTCGTGAATGATAAAAGTATCTTTAATGATACCAAAACTTATATTCAGCGTATTGCTCCGGATAAGGCGGATATTTTGGCATTCCACAGTAATGGTGCACCTATTTTTGATAGTTATGGTATTACCAAGCAGGTGAAAGCAGCCTTCGGTAAAACTGTAAATCTTCCTAGTGGTGCCTATTTAATCATTGAACATACAGAAGCACTGCATGTAATCGACGTAAACAGCGGTTACAAAAGTGTAAGTAATAATCAGGAACAAAATGCTCTGGAAACCAACCTGGAAGCAGCTTCTGAAATTGCACGCCAGTTACGGCTTAGAGATATAGGCGGTATAATCGTGGTAGATTATATTGATATGAAGCTTATGGAGAATAAGAAACGCCTGGTTGAATATATGGATAATTGTATGGCAGTTGACCGGGCTAAACATGCGGTTCTGCCTATCAGCAAATTTGGTTTGATGCAGATAACCAGGCAGCGTATGAAGCCTGAAATGAAGATCAACACTTTAGAAGTTTGCCCAAGCTGTGCCGGAACAGGTAAAATATCTTCAACACTTATTTTAGAAGATGAGATAGAAAAAAATCTTAATTATCTCATAATGCAAAAGCATAGTGGGTTAACTATTGAAGTTCACCCGATAGTGTCTGCTTATCTTACTAAAGGTTTTCCTTCTATCCGTTTTAAATGGCGTTGGAAATTTAAACAGAAAATTTCGGTAAAGGCCAACAGTAACTATCATCTTACAGAGTTTCACTTTTATGATAAGAGTGACGAAGAAATTAAATTATAATTAATCATTGGTTAATCAGCCATTTGTCACTTGGAGTATTGATTTTTAATTTTTCGATAATTCTCCATCCTTAGTTATCCATGTTCATTGAACCAATGACCTATTGACAAATGACTAATGACTAATCACTGAGTTTAGTCCCTGCTTCTTCCCTGATAAATTAAAATGTACTGAACCAACATTGCTATGGAAGCTAAAGCAGCCACTACATAAGTTAGCGCAGCCCATTTTAAAGCGTCTTTCGCCTGTGCATGTTCTGTTGTAGAAGTTAGATGTGCCTGGTCTAACCATTTTAAAGCCCTGGCTGAGGCATCAAACTCAACAGGTAAAGTAATCACTGAGAAAAGTGTAGACGCAGCAAATAATATTATACCAATCAGCAAAACAGTTTGGTTACCGCCACCAACAGTAAACAAACCAAGACCAATCAATATTACCCACTGGGCAAGATTACTACTTATAGAAGCCAAAGGCACTAATCTTGATCTTAGCATCAGCATTGAATATGCGGAAGCATGTTGTACGGCATGGCCACATTCATGCGCCGCCACCGCAGCAGCTGACACAGAACGTCCTTCATAAACGTCAGGGCTAAGGTTTACTGTTTTTTTTGTTGGATCATAGTGATCGCTTAAAAAACCCTGGGCAGAAATTACGCTAACATCATATATATTATTATCACGCAGCATTTTTTCGGCAAATTCTTTACCACTCATGCCACTTGTTGTTGGAATTTGGCCGTACTTTTTAAATTTACTTTTCAGCCTCCACTGAACAATCAAACCGATTACCATAAAGACAATTGACACAAAGAAAAGTCCACTCATTTGATTTATGATTTAAGATGTAAAATTACAACTACAGCTTCGTTCATCAGTAGTTCCTTAGCTAATAATTTATTAAATAGAAAAGGGCTGCCTTTTTGAGACAGCCTAAAAAATAAATAAAACTTAAATAATTTATTTAGCGTACTGGGGCATGATTTCCTTCGCCATTTCAACCATTTTCTTAACGCCATCATCCGGCAAATTGCCTTTTTTGAATTCAGCCAAAACCTGTGGTAATTTATTATCCATTTCCATAAGAAAATGTTCTTCGAAAGCCTTTACATTTTTTACGGGAACTGAACTAATAAGTCCATTTGTTCCCAGGTAAATCATGGCTACCTGTTTTTCTACTGAATAGGGTGAGAACTGGGCCTGCTTTAATATTTCAACGTTTCTTGCGCCTTTATCCAACACAGATTTAGTTGCGGCATCCAGATCACCACCGAACTTAGAAAAAGCTTCAAGTTCACGGTAGAGTGCCTGGTCTAATTTCAATGTACCGGCAACTTTTTTCATACTCTTGATCTGTGCATTACCGCCCACACGACTTACCGAAATACCTACGTTGATAGCTGGCCTAATACCGGCATTAAACAAGTTACCTTCCAGAAAAATCTGTCCGTCAGTGATCGAAATCACATTAGTGGGGATATAAGCTGAAACGTCGCCAGCCTGTGTTTCAATAATTGGCAAAGCAGTTAATGAACCACCACCCTTTACCAAATGCTTTATGCTTTCAGGCAGATCATTCATCTTTTGGGCAATCTCATCTTTCGAAATGATCTTGGCGGCTCTTTCCAATAAACGGCTATGTAAATAAAAAACATCCCCAGGGTAGGCTTCACGTCCCGGCGGTCTTCTTAACAATAAAGAAACCTCACGATATGCCACGGCCTGTTTTGACAGATCATCATAAATGATCAGCGCAGGACGACCGGTATCTCTAAAAAACTCACCAATAGCAGCACCGGCAAATGGCGCATAGAACTGCAAAGGGGCAGGATCAGAAGCAGAAGCCGCAACAATGGTTGTATATTCCATAGCGCCGTTATCCTCCAATGTTTTCATTACACCGGCGATAGTGGACGCTTTCTGGCCAATGGCTACATATATACAGTACACAGGTTTACCAGCTTTAA
>JBDSRT010000400.1:0-4653 GCA_039929165.1 Ginsengibacter sp. | reverse complement strand
AGTGTTTCTGTTGCACTCATTATAGGAACGATTATCGTCTATCGCCAGGTTCAATTTACCAAAGATCGTTCGGTTGGGTATAATAGTGACAGGTTGGTTTACCTGCAAATGAAAACCAACGATGTTCATGATCATTATGACGCTGTGCGACATGATCTTTTAGCAACCGGAGCGGTAGTAGATATGGCCGAGTCACAGGGCTTTGTAATTGAAAATACTGCCAACTTTGGCGGATTTGAATGGAAGGGAAAAGACCCCAACTTCCTGGACAATTTTGCGATAGAATGGGTGAGTCATGATTATGGAAAAACTGTAGGGTGGCAATTTATCGATGGCCGTGATTTTTCAAGAGCAATTTTAAGTGATTCATCTGGCCTTGTCCTCAATGAAGCAGCTGCAAAATATATGGGTTTGAAAAATCCGGTAGGTGAGCTTATAAAAAAGGATGGTCAAACATTTAAAATTATAGGTGTAGTGAAAGATGTAATTGCGGAATCACCTTATAAGCCAGTTCGCCCCACACTTACTTCTATTTTGAAATGGCCGGGTCCGACTGTTTCAATAAGATTAAACGAAAAACTTAGCGTTGATGAGGCTCTGGCAAAAGTAGAAAGCATATTTAAGAAGAATGTTCCGGGTATGCCTTTTGAGTACAAATTCGTGGATGAAGAATATTCTAAAAAGTTTGAAGCAGAAACGCGAATTGGAAGATTGTCCAGCTTCTTTGCCATTCTTGCCGTTCTTATAAGTTGCCTGGGGTTATTTGGCCTGGCTTCATTCGTAGCAGAACAACGCACAAAAGAAATTGGCATTCGCAAAGTGCTGGGGGCTTCTGTGGCAAACCTTTGGCAAATGCTATCACAGGACTTTGTTGTATTGGTAATCGTTTCTTGCCTTATCGCTATTCCTGTTGCTTATTATTTTCTCCATGAATGGTTACAGAACTATGAATATCGTACAGAGATTTCATGGTGGATTTTTGCTGCAACAGGCTTCGGTTCATTAATAATTACTTTATTAACTGTTAGTTTCCAGGCAATAAAAGCGGCAATTGCTAACCCTGTAAAGAGTTTGAGAACGGAATAAAAAATGTCTGAACCATGATTAATAAGATTTTGAAGATTTATAAGATTATCATGATTCAGAGAAGTAATCATAAAAATCATTTAATCAAATAGATCACAGTTTTGACAATGCTAAAAAATTATTTTAATACAGCGCTCCGTAATTTATTTAGAAACAAAACTTATGCGGCGATTAATGTTGGAGGTATAGCAATTGGCCTGACTGCTTTTTGGTTGATCACACTTTATATTGCTGATGATCTCAGCTATGATCGCTTTCATAAAAATGCAGATCGTATTGTAAGGGTGGCGCATCATTCAAAATGGGATGGTGGCGAATTACACCTGGCAGCAACATCAGCGCCATTTGCTCCTGCACTAAAATCTGCTTATCCTGAAATACAGGAAGCAACCCGTATCGTTTCGGAAGGAGGCGGCATCATCAGTTATAATAACAAAGCAATAAAAGCAGGCGATATTCTTTTTGCAGATGCGAACATTTTTAATGTTTTTACTCATCCTTTTTTATATGGCGATGAAAACACAGCACTTTTAAAACCCGAAACAATTGTATTAACGGAAACGCTGGCGAAAAAGCTATTTGGCAATCCTGAAAACGCTCTTAACCAAACTATATTTTTTGAAAACAATTATCCGAACCAGGTAACTGGTATTATCGCTGACGTTCCTGAAAATGCCCACCTGCGTTTTAGTGCGTTGAGATCATTGCCTGCCAACTACACTGGCAATTGGCAAAATTTTAATTTATTGACATACTTACTATTAGCAGAAGGTACGGATTACAGAAATCTGGAGAGCAAGCTTCCCCAATTTTCAGCCAAAACCATTCAAAAAGAAATGGGCGTTGCCGATTATAAAATTGAATTGCAACCGCTTACTTCTATTCATCTGCATTCTAATTTACAAGGTGAGATCAGTGCGAACAGCAGTATGAGCCGCATCTATATTTTTATGGCAATAGCTGCATTAATATTGATCATTGCTGTTATCAATTACATGAATCTTTCTACAGCACGTTCTTCAATCCGTGTTAAAGAAGTAGGCATGCGCAAAGTGCTGGGCTCTGACCGTTGGCATCTTATTGCACTATTTATTACAGAAGCTTTAGTGATGACTTTGTGTGCGGCACTTGTTTCCTTCTTTCTTGTTTCATTTCTTCTTCCTTTTTTCAATGAGCTTGCTAATAAAAATCTAACAGTATGGCGTTTTGGAAGATGGTTTACCATCACAACCCTGGTTGGTTTTGCCCTAATCACCGGTATAGTAAGTGGCACATATCCGGCTTTTTTTCTTTCCCGTTTCAAAACCATTCCTGCATTAAAAGGACAATTAGGAAATCTGTCAAATAATATTTTGTTCAGAAAGTCATTGGTAGTATTTCAGTTTGTAGTAACAGTGGTTATGATCATTGGCTCTTTAATTATTTATCGCCAGATGCAATTCACATCGAATGCTGATCTTGGTTTTAATAAAGAGCAGATACTTACTTTTCATATTGATGATCGGAATGTACGCTCCCAGGTAGGTGCGATAAAAATCCGGCTCCTTCAAAACCCTTTAATTCAAAATGTAGCCGTTGCCGGCAATCCAATAGGCAATAATGATCTTGGTGGGCGGGGATTTACATTTGAAAAAGAAGATGGTTCTTTTTTGACTACTACAAAAATGGCACAGGAATTAATGGTTGATGCAGATTATATTCCTGCACTGGATATAAAATTATTATTGGGAAAGAACTTTTCCGCTTCAAACCATGCAGATAAATATGGAGCTGCCATTGTTAATGAAACACTGGTAAAAGAACTCGGTTGGAAACAGCCAATTGGCAAAAGAGTAAGATATGAATTTGGAGAAGGAGAAACCGGGGAACGGAAAATAGTAGGAGTAGTGAAAAATTTCCATACCTATTCTCTACAACATAAAGTGGAGCCTTTGGTATTATTAATGCCTCCTGCCGCCTCAATGGAAGATAATTTTTATGTAAAGATCAATACTGCTAAAACAACAGAAGCGCTTGCTTTCATTGAAAAAGTGTACAAGCAATTTGATAAGGCTAATCCCGTTGAATTCAATTTCCTCGATCAAAATTTTGCAAAACAATATGCCGCAGAACAAAAGCAGGAACAACTTGTATTAATTTTTACAATGCTGGCTGTTTTCATTGCCTGTCTTGGTCTTTTTGGTTTGGCAGCATTTACTGCTCAACAAAGAGTGAAGGAAGTTGGTGTACGTAAAGTGTTAGGTGCCACTGTTACTTCCATAACCATCATGCTTGGCAAAGATTTTATCAAACTGGTTTTTTTATCCATTTTAATTGCTGCTCCAATTGCCTGGTATGCTATGAACAAATGGCTGGAAGATTTTGCATATCGTATAGATATTGGTTGGGGAGTGTTTGTAATTGCAGGCCTGGCGGCCATGTTGATTGCTTTATTCACAGTTAGCTTTCATGCTATCAAGGCAGCTATTGCAAACCCGGTAAAAAGTTTAAGATCTGAATAGAAATGTCTGAACCATGATTAATCAGATTTATAAGATTATCATGATTCAGAGGAGTAATCATAAAAATCATTTAATCAAATAAATCACAGTTCTGACAATGTTTAAAAACTATTTTAAAACTGCCTTCAGAAGTTTGAGCCGTAACAGGAATTACACTATTATCAACGTCGCCGGCCTGGCTGTTGGCATTGCAGTTTGTATGATGATCTTTATCATTATACAATATCAAACAAGCTTCGATAATTTTCATGCAAAGAAAGAGCGCACCTATCGTGTGCTGACTGAATATCATCATTTAGATGCGGCAACAATTTCTTACGGGAAAGATGTGCCTTTCCCAATGCCCGCAGCCTTGAAAACGGTTTTCCCCCAAATAGAACAGGTAGCTCCCATTTTCGCAAGCCAGGATGACCAGTTGCTGATACCTGGTAATAATGGCACTACTGTAAAAACATTTAAAGAGCAACGGGGTGTATTTTTTACAGAGCCTTCATTCTTTAACATGTTTGATTTTCCCCTGCTGGCAGGTTCGTATGCCTCGCTAAAAGAGCCCAACAATGTATTGCTTACAAAAGAAATTGCAGAAAAATATTTTGGCGACTGGAAAACAGCAATGGGCAAAACCTTTAAAATTGAAGTAGGTGGCTACATATTCGAACACGGCACTGAAACATTAAAAGTTTCAGGCATTCTTGCTACAATACCTGCAAATACTGACTTTCAGCTAAAAGTTGTTGTAGCTTATGAAACAGGGTTTACCGCAAGTCTTATGGCAACGTCAACTGATTGGGAGGATAGAACCAACGCCGGGTTTGGTTGCTATATTATGTTGCCGCCGAATGTTTCAGTTGATAATTTTAATCAACAATTAAGAACTTATTCAGCAAAGGTGCAATCACCCGAAAACAAAGACAGTCATATTGTACAGGCATTAAGTGCGGTGCATTATGATACGCAAACAGGTAATTACAGCAACAAAGCAATCAGTCAGCAACTGCTCAATGTATTGTGGTTGATTGCAGCCTTCATACTATTAATTGCCTGCGTGAATTTTATCAATCTCTCC
>JBDSRT010000399.1:0-4284 GCA_039929165.1 Ginsengibacter sp. | reverse complement strand
ATTGTTCAGGGTTTATCACTTATGTATTCAATAATTTTAAGATAAGCGTACCGAGAACATCTATTGATTTTACCAACGCCGGCCCGGAAGTGCCGGTTGAAAAAGCTATGCCAGGCGATTTGATTTTATTTACCGGCACCGACAGTACACAGCGTTTTGTAGGGCACATGGGTATAATTAATGAACACGCTGCTGACTCTACAACCTTTATACATTCCACTTCTGGTAAAGCTTACGGGGTTACTATAACACCGCTTAACACATATTACCGAAGCCGTTTTGTAAAAGTGATCCGCATTTTTCCAAATATTCAACAGTCATCTTTATGAAACATTTGCTGTTTACTTTTTTATGCATAAGTGTGTTGCAAACTGTAAGGGCCCAAAAAGTTAATACTATTGATTCTGCTAAAATTGCAATCATTGTTGATTCAACGAACCGGGCGCTTGACCATGCTGTAGTTGCAAAGGACGGCGCCTTTTTACAAAAACATTATGCTGATGATTTTGTTTTTCATCATGGCGGCGGCATGTTAGATAATAAGCAAAGCTGGATAAATTTTGTTACGTCTGATAAAGCAAATTATAAATCAAGGGAGCATGATTCAATTTCGGTGGAGGTACATAGAAATATAGCGATTGTAAAAGGCATGCTTACCATAAGTAATCCTGCCGATAATCAACCCAACACTTATGCCATTAAGTATTATAGAACCTATGTATATAGAAATAGAAACTGGCAGTTGTTATCACATAACACCTATCTGCAATGGCAGGTTGAAGGTGTAAGTAGCCATTAATAAAAGATAGGACAGTGAGGGTATTGAATTAATATTACTTTTTATTAAAAACAGGCTTTCTTTTTTCTAGAAAAGCTTCAGCACCTTCCTTCATATCGTCGGACGAAAAACATTCTCCAAAGCCAAAAATTTCTACTTCGTAACCTTTAATTCCAGTATCAGCGTGGTTTACAGCGTTTATTGCGGTTGATACGGCAAGGCTTCCTTTGCAGTTAATTTCTGTCAATAACTGCGTTGCGGTTAGCAATAGATCTTTCTGTGCCATTACATGATTAACCAACCCAAAATTTAGAGCTGTTTGCGCATCTATCATGTTACCTGTAAGGATAAGTTCAAGTGTTCTGCCTTTACCGATAAGTTTAGTAAGCCGTTGTGTACCGCCGTAACCAGGTATGAGTCCAAGATTTATTTCGGGTTGACCGAACTTTGCATTATCACTTGCTAAACGAAAATGACAAGCCATAGCCAATTCACAACCGCCACCTAAAGCAAAGCCATTGACTGCAGCAATAACCGGCTTTTTGCAATTTTCAATTTTAAAAAAAGTATCCTGGCCAAATTTGGCCAGGGCCATACCTTCTTGGGTATTAAGCGACGTGAATTCAGTAATATCTGCGCCGGCAACAAAAGCTTTTGCACCTGCGCCAGTAAAAATTACGGCCCTTATATTATCATTAGCATTTACTTCATCCATTACAGCGTTGATATCTGCCATAACTTGTTTATTTATGGCATTCAACTTATCTGCCCTATTAATGGTTATGGTAAAAATATTATTTTCTAAGCTGGTTAAGAGGGTTTGGTACATCTGGTTTGGTTGAGTTCGGGAATTAAAACACTATGATAACTAAATTCCTTTCAACTACCAAGTATGCACTATTGCTGTTGCTGTTTTTGCTGAATTTCCAGGTAATGACGATAGGAATTCAGCGGCTCGCCTGGATTTTTCGCCAGGTATGAAAACTTAGTCTGCGCCTGCTTTTCGTTTGTTGTTTTGGTACTGCCATTTTTAATTTCAACAGACACTTCGAGTGTATGCTGTCCTAAGCCTTTGTAAGTGCCTTTTACCGGCGTACAATCAGAAAAATTTCTACCGACTGCAAGTTTAACGTGTTGATCGTTTACTATACAATTGTTAGTAGGGTCTAAACCCAGCCAACCATATTGTGGAATGTAAGCTTCAACCCAGGCGTGCGTAGCACCTTCGCCTCTCATCTCTTTATCTTTTGGGCAAATGTAGCCGCTGATGTACTTAGCAGGAATGTGCGACATTCTTAATAATACCAACAACATGTGTGCGAAATCCTGGCACACGCCGGCCTTAAGTTTCCATACTTCATCAATTTGAGTCTCAACGCTGGTAAGGCCTTTTTGATAAACAAAATTGCTATAAATGTATTCTGATAAACTAATGCTGTTTTGAAGTGGAGAAAGGTCTTTTAATACAATGCTTTCCAAATGGTTTTTGATATCATCATGCGAGGCAGAACTTTCTTCCGTAAGAAAATCCATATACTCTAACTGATAAGTCATATTGTTTAAAAATTTCCATTGGTCTTCAGGTGAACTATCATCCAAAGGCATAATGATTGGCTTGGTTATCACTTCGGCATCTGACTGAATCAGCAATTCGGAGTGCGGCTTGATGATAGAAAACATACCGGTATGGTTACCAAAATAATCTACAAAAATTTCAACCGCAGGATTGTTGGAAATCTTTATTTCATGCTTCCTTATTTCAAGCTGGCTATCAATAATAGGATACAACATGATCTGGTTAGTGCAATCAATAACCGGTGAACTGTAAGAATATCTTGTGATATGTTTTATTTTATAAAAAGCCATGTATTGATAATTAAGTATTTCCAAAATAATATTTGCTGAAGGCGCCGGCAATCTCAAAAAGGTCATATCTGGTTTGTGCCAGGAAAGCCTGCATCTCCGCCAAATCAGCTTCATGCACACTGCTGTATTTTATATTATTCATTGTTTTGCCAATGAGGAACTGCATTTCGTCGAAATTTTGTGGCAGACTTTCTGAACGTAGCCTTTCAAAATATTTATATAACCGCTCCAGGCTGTACAAAACAGAATGCGGAAAGTCAGTGTTTTGAATTATCATCTCTATAACATTCTTCAAGGTAAAACTGCCTTTGTAAGTTTTTAGATAAACCTCAAAACCTAATAAAGAATACAAGAGGTAACGAAGATCAGCGCTTTCCTTTTCTGAATTACTGGCAAGCAATTCTGATACCTCAAGTTTTGTTATCTCGGTAGTATGTATTGCTCTTTCTAAAAATTTACCAATGTTGAGATAAGTAAATCCTTCGCCTCTTGTCATTGTACTATCGACTGTTCCGGTAAACATTAGGCCATTCTTGATAAGCATGTCAATTAAAGAGATCGGATCTTCTGCAAGCGCTTTATTCTTTATTACATCATTACGCATTAAGTGGTAATAGTCATTTAAACATTGCCATACTTCTTTTGAGATGTGATCCTGAACCGACCTGGCATTTTCCCTCGACTGCATAATATTATTGTAAGCGGAAGCAAGGTTAGTATGACTGAATATTAAATGATCTAATATTTTTCGTGAATTAGATTCTGACGCAATCTCTTTTTCATCAGGATCGCCATATATTTTAATTAACGGCTGCCACTTTAATTCTCCAGGCTCATCCTGCGATGAAATGTACGTTGTACCAATAACCTGCAGCATGCCATTATTTCTTTCCATGTATCTGCCTAACCAATAAATGGTATCTGCCACCCTACTCAACATTGTGTTATAAATTTTATTTTTTAAGATGCCAGAACCCAGGTGTCTTTACTACCGCCACCTTGCGATGAATTAACTACCATTGAACCTTCCCGAAGGGCCACTCTTGTAAGACCGCCAGGCACTATATCAATGCCATCCGGACCATATAAGGCGAAAGGCCGAAGATCAACACGCCGCGGTTGCAAAACGCCGTTGATGTAACAAGGTGTAGATGAGAGACTTATCAAAGGCTGCGCAATAAAATTTCTGGAATCAGCATTAATGGCGTTTTTAAAATGATCAATCTGTTCATCTGATGCCGTATTGCCCATTAACATTCCGTAGCCGCCTGATTCATTTGTTCTTTTAATTACCATCCCCCGGATGTTTTCAAATACATGTTTCTTCTTATCCTCATCATCCATCTGGTATGTTGGCACATTGTGTAAAATAGGCTCTTCGTTTAAATAATATTTTATCATGTCCGGCACGTAAGCATAAATAGCTTTGTCGTCTGCAACACCATTGCCCATTGCGTTTACAATGGCAACATTCCCTTTTCTATAAGCCCAATAAATACCTGGCACACCAAGAATACTATCCGGTCTAAAGACTAACGGGTCGATATATTCATCATCAACACGTCTATAAATTACATCTACCTGTTTTAAGCCCTTCGTGGTTTTCATGTAAACATGATGATTGTCTACAATAAGATCCC
>JBDSRT010000398.1:0-11110 GCA_039929165.1 Ginsengibacter sp. | reverse complement strand
TTTTGAATTTCATCCGCTATACGGCAGTAAGTTCTCCCAGGCTTGCCATCTTCTCACGTTGAACTACTTGTGTTTGCGTATTTTGCAATTCAAGATTAGCTTCTTTTAATTGATCACGTTGTGCACTGATCTCTTCTTTTTTTTACGACGTCTCTAGTGCGAAGACTACGAAGTATGACAGCAATCGCTTCCAATTAATGGTAGATTTCTATTAGTGGACTATTGTAAACTTTTATTTCTGTACCTAATTGGCATAATTTAATATGCGGATATGAAGAGAGTAAAGATTAATGTGATGGTTTTCTTCTTAGTCATTTTGTTGAACTGGAGTAAGTAAATTAAAGTATTCTTGCTATTTCATCTTCAACAGATAAACAGTGGTTTGAAAAAAGCAGCAGATAATGACACACCTTTTATAGACGGATGAACAAGGCTATTTTATATTTTTGTGTCGGTGTAACTTTACACTCATCTACAAGAACCTTTTAGAAATTAAATGATAATCAAGCCTGGTGTTGCCATTATGCTCTTAACAATTATTAGCCTGCTTTATATGACATGTTCTAAAAAAGTTGATTCACCGCCCCTTAAGCCCAGGTTGCTAATAACCTTAAAAGATACGGCAAGGCAAAGCGTTGCAGGTGCTACAGTGACATTATACAAAAACTCAAACGATCCCGGAATTACAAATATTTCTGATTCAACAGGCATAGTGATATTTGACAGCCTGGAGGTTGCACTATATTATTGGGTTGCGCAAAAAGATTGTAAAACAAACTGGAACAGCCAAACTACATTGAAGCGTGTATTAGTGCCGGACGTCATCCTCTATGGCTATTCTGTTTTGTCGGAAACCGGTACATTAAAAATTATCAACAACTCAATTGATACTTACAAAGTAGTTGACTCATTTTATAAATCAAGTATTACACTATCGAAAGACACGCCTTATATCGGTCATCCTGAAACTGGCAAACACATTATACACAGTGAAAAAGTAAGCACACCTGGGGTTGGTAAAGACACTGTTGTTGACATAAAATGTGGTGATACCTCGGTTATAAACTTACCTTTGTAAGCATAATATATTACTTAAGAAGAACCGGCAATCTTCGAAGAAAACTTTCCTCATCCTGCATGTTTTGAGCACTAGAAAAAACTTAAAAGTAACGATGATGTTCCTGCGTCTTTGATGCCATTAAAAGCGCTGTTTGATCTTAATGAGTCTATTATATCTGCGTTGGACGATAAGCAACAGGCATTTATGCAAATGGGTTTTGGCAATGTGATAAAAATAAATATCAAATTCAAAGTGAAGATTTGGGAGACGAATAAAGGCCATGCGATGCCAAATGCCGGTTTCATTTTTTCTGATGCGTTGATACCAACCTGGTGGACACAAAATCCTGTTGATGATTGCACATTGAATGGCTGGCTTGCCGGGCCTCAATCCCAACGCCTAAATAATCTTTCACTTGAGCAACAAAAAGTAAATAAAATTGAGTCAATCGCTTATATTTTCAATGCAGAACAATCATTTATAATACAAAAAATCAAAGACTACATAATCACTAATTGGGCAGATGACAGCTATGCCGGGGGCGCATATTCTTATGAAAACACTGGAATCATTATCTATTTTTCGCCGGTGAAGCATGTTACAGAGGCCCACATACGGGCACTGTTGAGGCAGCCTTTTTTACGGGTCGTAAAATTGCCGAAGAAATACTTCATAACTTTTAAAAAAATTAAAGTCATTTCTGAGTTCTATTCCATGCATATATGAACCACGCTGATAAAGATATACCTGTTATTGTAACTACACTCGCTGTAAGAAATGGCGCTGCTGCTGTAAAGTTTTATAAGAAGGCTTTTAATGCAACAGAATTGATGTATATGGAAAGTCCTGATGGCAAAGTCGTTGCTGAACTTTCTGTAGGCAAGTCTCGTTTTCTTGTTGCAGATGAGGCGCCTGAACATGGCAACCCCAGTCCGGAAACACTTGGTGGCACAACCATCCGCATGGGCCTACAGGTAACCGATCCGGACGCAGTAGCCAAACAGGCGATAGCAACAGGCGCCACAGAAATTTATCCTGTAGCCGACCAGGATTATGGCTATCGTCTTGGGCGCATTGCTGATCCTTTTGGGCATCACTGGGAAATTTTTAAGCCATTGTACAATCCATAATCGCCGCAAACTCCCCCTTATTTTGTCGGACTTAAGGTCTATGGCTGATTATTGAAGTGAATACATTTGTGTTGTAAGACTGAATGAAAACTTACTCTTCATTAATCACATCATTTTAAAAACTTTTTTATGGCAACACTTCAAAAACTCACTACTAATTTATGGTTCGATACACAGGCCGAAGACGCTGCAAAATTTTATGTATCCGTTTTTAAAAATTCATCTATTGGCAAAAAATCACATTACGGTAAAGAGGGATTTGAAATTCATGGCCGGCCTGAAGGCAGTGTGATGGTGATAGAGTTTGACCTTGAAGGCAGCAGCTTTGTTGGTTTAAATGGAGGCCCGCACTTCAAATTTAACGAAGCAGTATCTTTTATCATTAATTGTGAAACGCAGGAAGAGATTGACTATTACTGGAACAAACTTTCAGAGGGCGGCGATCCTAAAGCGCAGATGTGTGGCTGGTTAAAAGATAAATTTGGTTTATCATGGCAGGTCATTCCTGTACAACTTGCAGAAATGATGGCCGATCCAGATAAGGCAAAGGCCGGCAAAGTAATGTCTGCAATGTTGCAAATGAAGAAGATGAACCTGCCTGCACTCGAACAAGCCTACAAGGGATAATTTTAATGATTGATAAAAATCTTACCAACGTCCTCCAGCAGGGCGTTTTTTTATAAATGATAGTTATGAAAATTTATTGCTTCATTAAGCTATAGCTTCGAAGTTCAATTAAGCATTACTTGAAGCACATGATTAACTTATCTTTTGATCTGCCGAAAACTTATAATGCCATAAATGAAGTCACAAAGACCGCTGGCTTTACTATGGCTTCCGATGTTTTAACGGGCTCACTTTTAAGGACACTTGCAGCTACAAAACCTTCAGGAAAGTTTCTTGAATTAGGCACTGGTACAGGACTTTCTACCTCCTGGATTTTGGATGGCATGGATAATGATTCAACTTTAATTTCAATAGATAATGATGAGGCATTTCTGAAAATTGCTAAAAGTTTTTTAGGAGAAGATGAACGGGCTGCTTTTCTTTTAATTGATGGTGAAAAATGGGTTGAGCAAAACCTCGATAAAAAGTTTGACTACATATTTGCAGATACCTGGCATGGCAAATATCTTTTGCTTAACGAAGTGCTGGCAATGTTGAATAAAGGCGGTCTTTATATTATTGATGACATGTTGCCGCAGCCTAACTGGCCTGAAGGGCATGATATAAAAGCAATAGCCCTGTTGAGTATGTTACAAACCAAAAACGATCTATTTATAACGCCACAGGCTTGGTCAACAGGAATTGTAATAGCTGTAAAAAAATAGGAATGACTACAGAATAGAGTCTTGTTTTTAGTAATGGTTCAATGCCTTTAATTTGATGAAGCGGTGGTAATTAATTAGCTTTAAAACGCCACAATAACAGTGCATGTCATGAAGGGGTTAATGATTTTAATTGCCATTACTTTGTTTACGTTAACGAATAGTTTTAGCCAGGAAATTTGTAATAACGGCAAAGATGATGATGGCGATGGTCTTGTCGACATCAATGATCCTCTTTGTCAATGCCATTTCAATGTTACCGGAAACCTGTTAAAGAATGGCTCTTTTGAATCTTATAACAACTGCCCTTCCTCCTATACTTATACAACTGATGCTAAAATAATTGATCATTGGCAATACGGCACTTACACTAATTTTAACGAGGCTACCTTTTATCATAATTTAAGTTGTACTAATGATTCTTCTCTGGTTATGCTTTACCAGCCACCTGCTTTGCCATTGCCAGAAGGCAAAGGTTTTGTAGCAATCAGGCAGTCTCTCTCACCCGGCGACAATATCCAGGAAAAAGACATAGCCAAAGTTTACATCAGTCAATGTTTGCAACAGCCATTAAAAGCAGGTAAACAATATACGCTCAGTTTTAGCGCAGGCAGATTTAAATCAAACGACGACGCTAATTTTATTCATAAGGAAGAACCATTCACAGTTGCCATTTTCGGACAGGCAGATTGCGCTGCCGTTCCTTTTGGTCCCGAGAATGCAAAAAGCAACGGGTGTCCGCTAAATTTTTCCGGATGGGAATTACTGGGCAAAGTCGTGGTATATAGCAAAGGCGAGTGGGTACAAAGCAAGATTACTTTTATAGCGCCTTTTAATGTCAACGTAATAGAGATAGGGCCTGACTGTACAGTACCAAAACCTGATATTAACTTAACTGATGGTACCACCTTTTTAGATTACTATGTTTATTATTTAGATGACCTCCACCTTTTGCCAACTCAAGATTTCAATTTTTCATACATCAATGGCTATATCACGAATTCCTGTGAGCTGGATACTCTGTTACATGCACCCGTGTTAGAGGGTGCAAAAGCCTATCAATGGTATAAAAATAATTATACAATAACCGGGGCTACAAATGCTATACTTAGCATTGAACAAAGTGTTAGCCAGGATATTTATATCGTGAAGATTGAAACAGCAGATTCCTGTGTTGTCTCAGAACCATTCGTTGCGGGAAAAAATAGTCTTTCTAGATTAAGAATCCCTGCAGATACATTTATTTGCACCGGCGACTCTTTACTTTTAGCGCCTGCAATTGATGGTATAATCTACACTGTAGATGGAGCAGTGAACTCTTCAGTTGAAATTTTAAAACAAGGGTTCTATAATATTAGCGCAATCGATATGAATGGCTGCTCTAGACCTTTTTCTGTGAGTGTAGCAGAGCAAAACTGTAATATATATTTACCTAATGTTTTTACACCAAACGGTGATGGTTTAAATGATGTATTCCGCATACCACAGGCTGGTGTACTACGCTTAAAGGACTTTTCAATCTATGACCGTTGGGGAAATCAGGTCTTTTATACCACAAATGGCACTGCAGCCTGGGATGGTACTTTTAAAGGAAAAGAAAGTCCGGCGGGAACTTACATTTATAACATTACTGGTTCTATAAGTGGCAATAAAAAACACTTCAAAGGAACCATTGTATTGGCAAGATAATTCTAAGATTAGTATCTTAAGCCAGCCGGGAAATGATTTTGTAATGCATACCGTCGATTTGGAACGCCATTATAACTGGGATCTTGATTTGAAACAAGAGTGAGTGGCTTATAACATTTTGTTATACCATATTCAAATTATCCTAATTTTTTAAAACTACCTTCCTTCAAGATCGCTTAAGTATTTTACAACTGCCAGACGCACATCTGTATGTACATCACCGGGTGCATCAAAGTGCTTAATAAACTTTATATCAGCGTTACCTTCTTTTAAAAATTCCAGGCCCTTTTCGTTGCCACCAAATAAATAATCTGTCGAAGCAATCTTATAAATTTTTGCAGGTTCTATTATAGCACCTTTTATCATCCATTTGCCATCTTTAAAAGTTATATCAGTAGACAGTTGTAAAAAGGCACCCGAACCTTTTAGATTGTTGGCTGCAGTCAGTGTTTGATTAAGCAAGGCGCCGGTTAAATCAACTTCGCAGAGTTTTCCGCCAAAGGGCAATGTTCTGATTACATCGAGTTGTGTCATAGTACCATCGATTATATCATCAATACGTATGGAACCGCTGTTGAAAAACGCCGCTTCAGCTTCAGTAGATGTTGCGACAAATGCGTTGGCAATGATCGTTCCTAGATTGGTTTGCTTATAGCGGATATTTTCACCCGTGCCATCAAGCGGCTCTTTAGTATGGTATACAACCGCATCAGGCTCTAAGCCAGACGCACGAAATGCCTCATAGGCCTTGTCCTCCCATTGTTTTACGGCAAGGGCTATGGCTTTATCCTGAACAACGGTGCTGTCTACAGCCAGCAACTTTGAGATAATTTTTATTTTTTTAGTTTTTTCGTCTCTAAATAACAAATGTCGATACATGGTTTTGGCATTGGCATCAGCCTTAGCAACAAAACCTTTACGAATCTTCACATAATTATGTTTGTGTTCATGACCACCCATGATCAGCGGAATCTTTTTTATTTTTCGTAAAATATTTTCATCATCTGCAAGCTTAAGGTGCGTAAGACCTATGACGATATCAGATTCACGTCGTTCTTTTCTCCAGGCTTTTTTAAAATATTCCAAATTATCTCTATACTCAACCCAGGGTTGTTTATTAATTGAGATGGTAGCGCTTACTATGCCTACTTTAAACTGATCGTTAGCCGAAGTAAACGTGGTAGATATAGGAATAGCCGAAGAGTCGGGTAATGTTTTGTAAAAAGGCGTAACCGTGCCATCAGCATGTTTGTGTAATACGTCGCTGCTTACCCAGGCAAATTTTGATTCGTTGATACGTTGTTGTAAATCATTTTCAGGAATATCAAATTCATGATTGCCAAAAATTACCAGATCAACGCCACATTTATTCATCATGTCGACCATATGTTTGCCGCTTACTCTTTGCCCGTCCATTTTTGTCGTACCAATTACCGATGGGCTTACAAAATCACCGGCAACTACCACAAATGTTTTGTAGCGTGCCTCATGTTGTTTAACAATTGTCGCTACCCTAGCCATACCACCAATGCTACCATGCTCAAGCGGCGCAATCTCATAAACATCATTTAGCTGTAGGATGCACATGGTATCCTTACTGCTTTGGGCAAATAATTCCTGACTAAAACAGAAAACGATCAACATCTGAACCGAAAAAAATCTTTTAATAAATGATTTTATCTCAAGAGATTTAAGCATATGATCTATGATTTTCCTGCGATACAAAAAAAATACTTATTTCATTTATTACAGGCTTTATGAGAAATAATTTGATTCGGCTCACAATTTGATTCTCAAAAAACCTAACTATTTAAAAACTAAAAAAATGAAAAAGATAACCCCATTCTTATTTGCAGGTTTATTGTTCATCGGGCAATCCTGTACAGATACTGCCGATAATAAAGACAGTGTTGAAGCTGCTAATGATGCCAACGACAATAAAGACAGTACCGGACCAATGAATGACATGAATGATACCACCGCACGTACTGCTATGCCGATTAATGACGATGTAGCTGATTTTGCAGTAAAAGCGGCAAACGGCGGCATGATGGAAGTTCAGCTTGGTAAAATGGCCCAGGGAAAAGCCACCATGAAAAGTGTGAAGGATTTTGGTGCTATGATGGTAAAAGACCATGGCAAAGCCAACGAAGAGTTGAAAAAATTAGCTGCTGCAAAAAACATTACATTGCCTGCAGCAGTTGGTGAAGACATGCAAAAACACATAGATGATCTTGCTAAAAAATCAGGCAAAGAGTTTGACAAAGATTATATTGATATGATGATAAGTGATCACAAAGAAGATATTGATCTGTTTGAAGGAGCGATTAAAAATTCAAAAGATACTTCTTTTAAAGCTTTTGCGGTTAAAACATTGCCTACACTGCACAAACACCTTGGCGCAGCTGAAGCCATTGTTAAAAGTCGCCCTTAGGCCAGAATATTTTTAAAAAATTAGAGGATGCAATAATGCATCCTTTTTTTATTTAATATCCTTTAAATAGTTAACTCATTAAAGATTATTACTTTCAGTGTTGCGGTAATCTAAAGGAAGTTGTACATAAAACGTAGAACCCTTTCCTATTTCACTTTCAACCCAAAGTTGTCCACTTTGTCTTTTTACTATTTCCGAACAAATGTAGAGACCGATGCCCATGCCGGGAAAAGTGGATTGATTATCTCCCTTGACTCTATAAAATTGTTCAAAAACATTTTCAATATTTTTTTCAGAAATACCTATACCAAAATCCTGTACGGACAATAAAATATCATCATCTTTTCTCTCAGCGTTTATTATAATTTTATCTGCTTTAGGCGAATACTTTATAGCATTGGAAATTAAGTTGGTAAGCACCTGGCTTACTTTATCCTTATCTCCATACATAGAAACATTCTGAAGAGCATTACACGCTATGTGATGTGTTGTAGAAATTTTTTGCATATCACTAGCCGTTTCACAAACCAATTCGCCAATATCAAAAGCCGTATCCGTAAACATTAATTTCCCGGCTTGTATCTTTCTTACATCCAGCAGGTCTTCAATCAGGTTCGTTAGCTTATCAACCTGGGTACCCATTTTTTTGATCATATTTAGTGCCTGCGTTTCACCGGTTCTTTCAAGAAGTATTTCAGTAAGCTGGCCATAAGCTTTTATAGTGGTTACCGGCGTTTTAAGCTCGTGACTGGCAATGGATAAAAAAGTATCTTTTTGTTGTTCAAGTAATTTTTGTTCGGTGATATCTTCCACAACACCTAAAATTTTTTCTGCTATTTTTTTATCATTAAAGAATGCTTTGCCGGATATCTTTAACCAACGAAGGGTATTATCTTTTAAAGTGACTCTTATTTCATAAAATAATCTGCCACTGATCTTCGCTTCTTCATAAGCTTTTTCTCTTATTGGTAAATCTTCTTTAGAAATTAAATCAGTAAGTTCTTTCCAGGCAACAGGTTCATGAAAGCCAAATAATTCAAAAAATCTTTTATCGGCATTTACTTCACCAGTTAAAGCGTTTACCTCATAAACACCTAATGCCGCTGACTCAATGGCAATTCTTGCCTTTTGCTCAGCAGCTTCCACCTTACGCCGGGCAAGAACCTGCTCGGTGACGTCTATAGATACATTTAATACACCATCAATTTTATTGTCTTCGTAATAAGGCTGAAAAGTAAGGTTAACATAAATTGTATCTTCCTTGCCATTGCGAACAAATGTGACAGGACTTTCTTTAAGCTTTAAAGTTTTACCATCTTTTTTTACCTTATCTAAAAGCTCTACATAACCCTGGCCGCGTATGCCTGGCAAAAGTTCGGCAACAGATTTCCCCACAGCATTTTTGTCTTTACCGGCAAGCCTTAAGCCTGCTGCATTTGCCATTTCTACTATATGATCCTCACCTCTTACCAATGAAAAGCCGACTGGCGCCTGCATGAAAAGATTGTAAGATTGCTGGTTTAATACTTTTCTTTCCTCTTTCTTTTTTAGTTCTATTTCGTCCGTAATATCATAACCGGACGCTAACACGCCTTCTGTTATGCCTTCATTGTTTTTATAAGGGGTATAGCTTAAATTAAAAAATTTTGTAGTGAGTACATTACTGCCGGTAAAATTTGCCGTGGCTTCAATTGCAGGCGCATGAAAGGGAACACCTGTTTCCAAAACCTTTTGCAGCAATACCATAAAAGGCTGCCCTTTAACTTCGGGTATGGCCTGCTCAAGAGTTTTACCCACCAGCTGACGGCCGTTCATTAATTTCCGATAAGCAGCATTGGCATAGGTGAAAGTGAGATCTTGTCCACTTAGAATAGCAAAAGGCGCAAAAGCCTGGTTTAAAAAATATTCAAAATTATCATTGGTGATCTTAGCCTTTTTTTCGCTCAACACTTTCTCCGTTACATTCTCAGAACTATTAATGATATAAGCGATCTCACCATCAGCGTTCAATACCGGCGTATTAATCGAGACCCAATAGTTTTCATAAAAAAGTCCTTCACTGTTTCTTACATCATTACGCTGCACTTTCATTTTATGCGGCTTTTTTGTTACAATAACCTTATCTAAAGATTTTCTGAGGTTCTTAACGGCAGCACCCTTTGGGTCATCCGGGCTGATAGGAAATGTGTCAAATAACTTCTTCTCTAAAAAGTTACTCCTTGTATTATTAGTTGCATGAAGCAGATCATCTGAGACGTCAATGAGAGTGTAGTCGGGACTGTTAGGCAAAATCAAAAACCGCATCCCGGGCATGGAATGAAAGACGTGCCTGAAATCAAATTCTCTGCTGGTTAAGTTCATAGATGCTACAAACATTGATTTTAAGGAAACAAAAATACTGGTTAAGGAAATTTGATTTGATACAGGACTATGGTTGATTCCAAATCAAATTCTATTAAAACCATGTAAAATTTACATGAATATATAGGTTTAGTTAGTAATATTCATTAGGGTTTTTACTATAATTCTTAGTTTTCTTTTGCTTTCGACGTTTTATGTAAATCATCCATCGACTATAACCATTACATTCTAAGAAACTATCAACATTTTTCTACACGTTTTGTGGATTAATAATTCAATGTCTTAACATTTTGTATCAAAAATAACAGGGATTAAAAAGTAGTTTGCGGCCTCTATTAAATCACTATCTCATGAAAAGAATATTGGTTATTGATAATGATCCGGATATTCTCTACACTGTAGATCTCATCTTAAAACAGATGACTATACATGTAATGACTGCTGAGAATGCCAACGATGTGCAAACAAGTATAAGCACTTTTAAACCGGATTTAATACTACTTGATATATTGTTAGGCGGTGTTGATGGCCGCTTAATTTGCCAGGATATTAAACTGAAGGAACAATCGCCACTTGTAATATTATTTTCAGCCAATGCGCATTTGTTGCAAACCTATCAAGATTATGAGGCAGATGGTTTTATTGCTAAACCGTTTGACATAAAAGATTTTTCTAACAAGATCAGCAATTACCTTTTTAAACTACCAGCAAAAAATTTCGCTCAATCGCATAATGAATATGGTTACTAAAGTGCAATATAAAAAAGCCTTAAGCTTTATTTATCTTATTAATACAGCATTCTTTTTAATTACAGCAGCTATTCCTTTAATCATCATTCTCCTTAATCGCAATGTGTTTATCACTGGATTATCTATAGTTCTGCTTTACATAGTTTACGCCGTACTCTTAGTGATATTAGGTGTGTCCTGGATAGAAAAGCCTGTTAAGAAAAACGAGAATATAGTAAGAGAATATCGCAGACAGTTCTAATTTTTCTTTCATAATGTTATTCACCGCCTTTAAAAGACATGGATTTATTACAGCATTAATTGTTGTAATAAGTGCCTGCAATGTGCCTGTAAAAGAAAAGAAAAAATCTACTACAGAT
>JBDSRT010000397.1:0-6304 GCA_039929165.1 Ginsengibacter sp. | reverse complement strand
ACCAGGCTTAAGAACCAAGGAATCTGCAGATATTATTGTTACCAAAAACCAGGTGCATAATAATAATCATATAAACTTTGCTACGCCGGGTGAAGGCTTTGAAAGCCTTGTACCGAGCGGTTCCGGTATCCTGGTAGTTGGTACAGATAGAACAACCGTTCAGGATAATCACATTTCAGGGAATAATTTTGTTGGCGTGGCGGTGGTAAGTACAGTTATTTTAGGATCGGTAGGTGGCATTCCACCTGAGGCTTTTGCAGATATCGATCCAAATGCTGACGCCGCTAAAATTATCAGCAACAAGCTAGAGAATAACGGTTCTAATTCCCCTAATATTGGTCTTCCAGGTGTTGACTTGTTGTGGGATGGTAACGGGAATGGTAATTCTTGGAGTAAGAATACTTTTACCTCAAGTTATCCATCACCCCTCCCCGCTTGCAGTTAAAAAATAACCACCGGTCTTTGCTGGAGACTGGTGGTTTAAATTTGCTTGTAGAAACTGAGTCTTATTAATTTGATGTGATTTGCCAGATTGTATTGCCGGTATCATCAGCAACCAACATCGACCCATCTTTTAAAAATCTTATACATACTGGCTTTCCATAGACAGCATTCGGATTTTTGCTTGCCACAAAGCCAGTCAAAAAATCTTCCGGTGTACCAGGCTTGCCGTTTGTGAAGGGCACAAACACTACTTTATAGCCAACCGGCTCCGACCTATTCCAGGAACCATGCTGACCTATAAATGCGCCACCCTTATATTTAGCGGGGAATGCAGTGCCAGTATAAAAGTCTAGACCAAGAGATGCTGTATGAGAACCGAGAGGCACATCGGGGACAATGGCTTTTGCAACAAGCGCCGGGTTCTGGCCTTTAAGCCTTGGATCTTCATGCTGACCGAAATAGGCATAAGGCCAACCATAAAAGCCGTCTCTTTTTACTGACGTTGTATAATCAGGTACAAGGTCATCACCCAGTCCATCACGTTCATTTACTGAAGTCCACAGTTGTTTAGTAACCGGCTCCCAGGCCATACCTACAGGATTTCTAAGCCCGGCGGCATATACTACTTCGCCTGTACCATCAGGATTAATTTCCAGGATGTTAGCCCGGCGAATCTCGTTAGCCATGCCATGCTCACCTACATTACTACCGGACCCGACAGAGACGTAAATTTTTGAATTATCACTATTAGCCAAAATATTTCTTGTCCAATGGTTATTATAACCTCCGGCAGGTAAGTCCAGGATCTTTGTGCCGGGGCCGCTTAGCATTGTATCACCTTGTTGATATGGATAAGTGAATACGCCATCGGTGTTGGCAACATAAAATATATTACCTATCACCAACATACCAAAAGGTTTATTTAAGCCAGATAAGAAAACGCTTTGTTTATCAAAACTGCCATCACCTTTTCGTTCTCTGAATAATAAAATATTGTTTGCCGATTGATTACGAGTACTGGCTTGTGATACCAGGATATCGCCATTCGGCATTTCGTAGATCCAGCGTGGATTGTTTAGCCCGGATGCATATTTAATCACTTTGAACCCCGCTGGTGCAACAGGCATTTTATCACCTGACCAGCCCAAAGTTTCACTGCGATTGTCGGCACTCGGCGTAGCATACGGCGCCGGCAGGTTTTCCCTTACAACCGGTGAACTGCTTGATGTAACGGTACGCCGGCTGCTACAATTTGAAAATAAAATCCCTGCTGTAATAATTAAAATGAGTTTTCTCATGAGAATGTTGGTGTGAATGTGTTCGTGACATTACAGAAACTATGCCACGTGATACACTTAAGTGATTATAAAAACCATTTAGCTAGCTAAATAAATTCTTTTATTTATGTTCGGCATTTCAACTTTAATTTTCTTTCTCAAAATTACCAGCCCGGTTTTTTGAAGAATTGTTTTATTTAAAGGTTCTACCTCTCCATCCAGCTTTCTCGCATTGTGCCTGTGATATAATTTACCACATTATGCCTAGGCGTATAATCGCCTGCGCTGAAAATGTCCCTTTCTCTAATTGGGGCATTTCCCGCTTGGTATTCTATTAAGAGAAAAGATCGATCGCTTGATAAAATGATTTATGAAGGCGGTGTGTGTGATCTCTGTCAAACCAAAACATTCTCTTTAAGAAAGTGCCTGAAAAACGAATTATTGGTATTAAGGTCAGCTATATAAAACAAGTAAGCCACTTCCTAAAAAGAAGTGGCTTTTTTATTACTTAACCCTTCAGTTTATTTTTTGGTAAGGAGTGCAGGTCTTATTTTTTTGGAATTGCCACTGTAAATCTTTTCAAGTGTTTTATCGCTCAACGCAAAGCCATTCAAAGGCCAGTGATAACCAAACATATCGTGTTTATAAAAATGCTCATCAGCACTTTCTAAAATACGAAAAGTGGTTTCATACATATCCTTATCCATTCCCATATCAGTACCGTACACCAGCCTGTCCCCGTATTTTTCCATAAAGGCATTTACAAAACGTGGAATTGGTGCAAGCTCACCATATCTCGCTGCGATATCAGCAAACAAGTTTGGATAACGATCTAATATCTTCCCCAGCATGTTTAAATCAGAACAGGTATTAGCCAGGTGGCAGGCAATAAACGTGGTACCGGGATTGTCTCTTACAGCTTCTTCCAAAGTCGTAACCAATTCATCATGACCAATAATGCCTTTTTTAGTCATGTCAACTTTCCATTTACCCGCATTCATTAAGCCATCATTTGTTGAGTCAGCGTTTAAATACATCCAGGCATCTTCAGCCACATGTATGCTTATCGGCATCTTCAATTCTCCGCATTTTTTTATAAGTGGTTTCATTCGTGGGTTATTAATGTGCATGCCATAGCCCGGCGTCGGCTTTGAATAAAATTCTCCCAAGCCTTTATCGCCTAGTTCTCCTACGCCTTTTGCACCTTTTTTATAACAGCGTTCCAATTCTGCTACAGCCTTTTCTTCCCAACCTGGTTTATCATAGCCTGTAAAATCAAACCCACACCATATTTCAAATTTGTCATAGCGTGAATATTTTGCATAAACAGAATCGAACGCCTTACCAGTTGAGTAAGAGAGGATGACGGTCTTTGCAATATTTGCTGCTTCCATTGTTTTGATCCATGCTTCAATTTCAGCATCGCTTTTTGCATAGTCGTGTGAATGAAAATCCACAACAGGATATTTTGCTTTTGCAATAGTTGTTACAGGAATTTTGTAAATGGATACAGGTTTAAAATCTTTAAGTTTTATGTCATTAACACCCTGGCAAATCCCGGTGTTAAAAACGCAACAAAGAAGAATGACAGGAAATAGTTTGGTCTTAGTTAGCATATCAGGAAGTTTATTAGCATAAAAGAAGATTTGTGATACAGTACTGATTAGTGTCAAAATTTGATAGTGTATGCGGCGTATATCTTTAGATCTTTATAAATATTTTTTTCTTATACATCCAATACAAAATGAGCCATAGAAAAATCAAAGTGATTAATCCGCTTACTACTGTTACATAAGGTAATCCAAACAATTCATCAAAATGTTGGCCTAAATGCGTATGTAAAGAGCGATAAATGAACGATCGCATTCCACCGTCAGCTAATACATAAGCCGCAATTGAATTGGCGCCAATCACCATCAGGAAAAATGACCATTTCTTTTTACCGGCCACATCAATAACACCATAAAAAAAGGCGAGGAACAGGAAACAAATTCCACCGCTAAAGATTGTCCAGGCCGGTGTCCAAATGCGTTTTACGATAGGATTTATACCGGTCACATGAAACAATATACCGGCTGCTATCAGGCACACACCTGTTAAAATAAAAAATCTTACTTTATCGTTTTTAGGAGTAGAGCTATGCAGCGTGTTACCAGCAATCAAACCCAATATCATTGTGGCTAATGTTGGGATAAAACTTAGCGTGGCATAACCCCCCTCATTATTTTGGAAAGGCGATTTACGAGGAAATAAGTTAAGGAACCATTTATCAAAAGCCCAGGCAAGATTGGTATTTTTATTCCAATGCGCAGCAAAGCCGTGAAGATTATGCTCCCAATCCGGCGTAACACCTGCAGCCGCATAATTAAAAGAGTTATCCGGCAAAGGATACATAGCAAAAGCCAGCCAATACCCAACTAAAATAACGATGAGTGCTATGACTTGTACACGTTTGGAACAGAAGCCTAACAGCACAAGAAAGGTATAGCCAAGCCCAATTTGCGACAGTGTGTCTTCAAAAGTGAAATAGGTTTGTGTATCATCTATCGATCGTAGAAATATACCAAGACATATAAGAATAAGTGACCGCTTAATAGTATGAGCTAACAGGCTGCTAAAGGTGGCACCTTTGTTTTTCCTGCTCGCAATTGAATAAGGCAATACAACGCCGACAAGAAAAGTGAATGATGGCTGGATCATATCATGCAAGGCCAGCCAGGTCCAGGGTACGTGACTTTGGTGAAAAGATAAAAAGCTCCAAAAACCACTATCGGGCACTGCCTCTGACACCCGCTGGAGCGAGAGCACTTCGGCCATCATCAGCAACATTACAAAGCCGCGATAAACGTCTACCGAAGCAATACGGCTTTGCGGTAAGGCGGGATTGATCACTGCACCGGTTGCCTCTGTTGATGAAGACGATGAAGTTGAGCTGTTCATATTATTAAAACATTATTTTTTGAGCGCATCTGAATGCCTGCTTAATCTCCGCATACAACATCGTAAAAAAGGCACACATAACAAGAAAAATAATTAGGCAAACGTTTGCGTGATTTTGAGTTGAATGAGTGCCGTTAGCCCGGCTATTCCAAATTTTACCTTAACACAAAGCAAACAAATAGCGAAATGGATTTTAAGTAATACGCATGTAAGGAACAAAGATCTTTTACACGTTGTAACGGGAAATATAAAACCTTTTAAGCCACCGGCCGGCAGTAAAGGCACGTATGTTTTAAAGGCGAGTTATGTGGATCATGGGATAAATACCTTGACAGGTTCAAATATTTCAGCACAAAAAACAATTGTGTTACATAACAAATAATATTGCGCTGGCACCCAAACGTTATCAAATGTATTGATTATGAAAGTTTCCGTATGAACATAGCTATACATATATTTTATATTGCAGTAGGATATAAATGGAGCGTGAATCGCAACGGCTGTTGTTACTGCCGTGGCCGATGTCCCCACCGGCCACACTATTACTTTAAATGAAAATTAACCAAGCGATACAAAGCGGCTGCAGTGATTGAATCAACATATTGTGCAGTAGGGCCAATGCCATGAGTAGGATACAGATCGCACTGTTGCATTGCCTGCTATTATTACCACCGGCGAAAATGAGCTGTAGTTAATGCCCCTAGATAAGTCAATTTTTTGGTTGCTTTTATCAAGGAAATTCTCACCTTACTAACATTCCACATCAGCCTATTTTCTTAACTGCCGTAATTTGTATAAGGTTTCAGTAAAACCTCCCTGAAAAATGTATTTTCTAGTAGCCCCCCAAAAAAATGTACGCAAACGATTGCGGGCAAAATGCAATCGTTTGCGTAACAATCATTAAATAATAATGCAAGTCAGTGCTTTCTTAGTTAAAATAATATTATAACTTCAATTTAACAGAACTTATAATTAGGACAGTTATTACATGCTATTATCAAAATCAACAACAAAACGAAACAACTGCTATGAACTTAAAACTATGCTTTAAGACCTTAAGGGTATTTCTTTTTAGTACACTGCTCATTTTTTTTACCGCTGATGCCTTTTCTCAAAGTAAGAAGGTAACAGGTAAAGTAGTGGATGAAACAGGCAATGGGATTGCTAATGTAACAGTAACGGCCAAGGGCACTAAGTTAGCCACCCAAACAGATGCAGAAGGAAATTACTCATTAGATGCTGCTGACAATGCAATACTTTTATTTTCTTCTGTGGGTTTTGCAGCAAATGAAGCCTCCACAAAAGGAAAAAACTCAGTGGACGTTACTTTAACTTCACAGATAAATAAGTTAAATGAAGTGGTATTAATTGGCTATGGAACAACGCGAAAAGCCGATTTAACCGGCGCTGTAGGATCCATTTCGAAAAAGGATTTTGCAAATAAGCCTTTTACAAGTCCGGATCAAATTTTGACCGGCCGTATAGCAGGCGTTAATGTCACCAATCGTAGCGGCGACCCTGGCGCACCAATCGAAGTTAGAATAAGAGGTATTGGCACTGCCGGTAATAACCAGCCGCTTTGGATAATTGATGGAGTGCCCGTTGCAACAAATACAAGCACGATAACAGTGAATACCGGAAGT
>JBDSRT010000396.1:0-2583 GCA_039929165.1 Ginsengibacter sp. | reverse complement strand
CTCTACATCATTTCTAAGTTAACAACCGGCGGTGCAACAGGTTATTTTGTGGAATATGCTGGCTCTGCCATCCGTTCTCTAACAATGGAGGCCCGTATGACAGTATGTAATATGAGTATTGAAATGGGTGCCCGTGGGGGTATGATCGCTCCGGATGATGTGACATTTGAATACATGAAAGGCCGTGAATTTTCACCGTCAGCAGAGAAGTGGGAAAAGAAGTTAGGTGAATGGAGATTGCTTTACAGTGATGCTGATGCCGTTTTTGATAAAGAAATAAACATCAATGCTGCTGATATTGAACCAATGATTACTTATGGTACCAATCCTGGCTTAGGTATTAGTATCAAAGGTCAAATTCCTGTTACACACACTATCACTGATGATGGAGAACGAAACAATATTGAAAAGGCTTTAAATTATATGGGCCTAAATAGCGGGCAACAATTAATTGGTATGCCTGTGCAGCATGTATTTATTGGAAGCTGCACCAACAGTCGCATTGAAGATCTTAGGTTAGTTGCTGGTGTGATCAGCGGTCGTAAAAAAAATGCGAATGTACATGTAATGATTGTTCCCGGTTCGCGGCAGGTAGCTGACCAGGTAAGAGAAGAAGGCCTTGATAAAATTTTTGAAGCGGCCGGTTTTGAAATCAGACAGGCCGGTTGTAGCGCATGCCTTGGCATGAATGAAGATAAAATTCCTGCAGGCGAATACTGCATAAGTACAAGCAACAGGAATTATGAAGGCAGACAAGGAGCCGGTGCTAGGACGCTTTTGGCAAGCCCATTAACTGCCGCTGCTGCTGCTATCACCGGCGTGATAACCGACATTAGGGAAATGGAACCTTTACACAGCAATTAATTTGAGTCACACTAAATAAATAATGAAAGCATTTAAAACCATACAGAGCACATTCGTTCCGCTTCCGATTGAGAATGTAGATACTGATCAGATCATTCCTGCCCGTTTTTTAAAAGGCATTACGAAGGATGGTTTTGGCGAAAATTTATTTAGAGATTGGAGATATGATAAAATAGATGAGCCAAAAAGAGATTTTGTGATGAATAATCCAATATACAAAGGAACTATCCTGGTAGCAGGCAAAAATTTTGGCTGTGGCTCATCAAGGGAACATGCGGCCTGGGCTATCCAAGGCGCCGGTTTTAATGCGGTAGTGTCAAGCTTTTTTGCAGATATATTTAAAAACAATGCTTTAAATAATGGCTTATTGCCAGTACAGGTTAGTGATGAATTTTTAGATAAGATTTTCCAACAACCATCTGACAGTGTTATAAGTATTGATTTGCCATTGCAACAAATTACAATAGATAAAACTAGTGAAAGCGAAACATTTTATGTTTCAAATTATAAAAAGACTTGCCTTTTAAATGGCTACGATGATATCACTTACCTCTTAAGCATGAAAGATAAAATCGAGAAATATGAAAACGCTCAGCTTATATCTTAAAAAACAAACACAGGAAAACACTTTATGAAAAAAAACATTGCAGTCATACTTGGTGATGGAATTGGGCCTGAAGTAACGCATCAATCCATCAAAGTATTGGACGCTATTGCAGAACATTTCGGTCATGAGTTTTATTATTCCTACGGATTAATGGGCGCTGGCGCTATTGATAAAACAGGAGAACCATTGCCTGATAAAACACTTGACATCTGTAAAAAAAGTGATGCTATTTTATTTGGTGCAATCGGGCATCCTAAGTATGATAATGATCCTACAGCGAAAGTGCGTCCTGAACAAGGTTTGCTAAAGCTTCGCAAATCTTTGGGCTTGTTTGCAAACATTCGTCCTGTAAGTACTTATTCATCTCTTCATCACTTATCGCCATTAAAAAACAAACTACTTGAAGATGTAGATTTTGTGATTTTTAGAGAATTAACAGGTGGTATTTATTTCGGTAACAAGAAGGTTAATGAGGATCAGACATGGGCTATGGACGATTGTGCTTATAGCAAAGAAGAAATTGAACGCATTGCACATCTCGCTTTTCAATCAGCCCAGAAAAGAAATAAAAAATTAACGTTAGTTGACAAAGCCAATGTACTTGAAACATCGAGGCTTTGGCGCAAAGTGATCCAGGATATGGCACCTTTATATAGTGATGTTACTGTCAATTATATGTTTGTTGATAATGCAGCCATGCAGATTATTTTAAACCCAAAACAATTTGATGTTGTTCTTACTGAAAATTTATTTGGCGATATTTTAAGTGATGAGGCAAGTGTAATATCAGGCTCGCTTGGTATGTTGCCGTCTGCTTCGGTTGGCAACACAGTTGCTATGTTCGAACCTATTCATGGTTCATACCCGCAGGCAGCTGGAAAAGACATTGCAAATCCTGTTGGGTCTATGCTTTCTGCAGCATTAATGCTTGAACATTTCCATATGACAGAAGAAGCAGACCTGTTAAGGCGTGCGGTAGAATGGACTATCTTAAATGCTATGGTTACTAAAGATATTGATCCCATCAATTTTTATTTCACTTCTACAATAGGTGACCTGGTTACAGACTACATCGGCGGAAGAATTCCCGGCTCTGTAAATAAAGGCAATGT
>JBDSRT010000395.1:0-2996 GCA_039929165.1 Ginsengibacter sp. | reverse complement strand
GTTTGTAAGGCAATCATAAGAACCCGCCGGTTAGTCTTATTCATTTTAATTTCTGCAAGGTCGTCGGGATGCCGGGCTTTTAAAATTTCTGCAATAAATGTACTTGTGGCAGCATCTAGATAATAAGAATGCGTTGGCATCTCATTTACAAATTTGCCTTCCTGTAAATCAAAAAATAATTGTGTTTGCGAAGAATTCTCGGCCGGTGAAAATCCGAAGAAAGCAGCTAAGTGAATTGAAAAATAAAGTGGAAAATTTGCCGTAACAATTGGCTTAGCTTTATCTAAGGCAATAAAAGCATCCTCGCAAAAAGCAAAGAGTTGAATATTTTTTTCAGGTTGTTTTAAACATTTATACAACAGCTCAACAATGAAAATTGCAACAGAATTTTTGGTAACCTCTGTTAAAACAGATTGATAGAGATAAGACCATCTGAATTCTTTTAAACGTTGTAGATTTTTTAGATCATTGTGATAGGCTTCTAAAGCAAGTATTGACGTAGGCTGAAACATGCCAGCCTTTGACGAAGATTTGCCCGATGTACGAATACCGTTGACCAGGTAAGATTGTACCCCAAACTCCTCTGTAAAAATATTTGTAACTATAGATGTTTCACCATATTTAATGGTTCTTAAAACAATACCTTTAGTTTTATAGATCATTGGCACAAATGTGTTGTGTACAACGGTGTAAAGGTCGGCTTTAAATTTCCATATCATTTTTTTTGAACCTCATAATTTTGTTTCAAACGGTTACTACATGTGGAAATTTTTGGCAAACATTGTAATCAAACAAAGGCTGATCCTGCTTTTACTGCTTGCCACTATTACCGTTGTAATGGCTTTTTTCGCCTCTAAAGTTCAATTGAGTTATGAGTTTGCAAAAGCTATACCTACGGATAATGAACATTACAAAGAGTACATGGCTTTTAAACAAAAATTTGGAGATGACGGTAATCTTTTGGTTATAGGTATACAATCTGACAGCATATTTAATCTCCCAATTTTTAGCAAGTTCAGTCAGTTAATGTCTGACCTTAAAAAAATTGTATATGTAGAAGATATAGTTGCTATGCCGCTTTCGATTAACCTGGTGAAAAACATAGAATCGGAAAAGCTTGATCCCAAATTAATTTTTCAACAACCTATCACAACGCAACAACAACTGGATAGCGATAAATTGGTTTTCTTCTCCTTACCATTTTACAAAACCCTGTTATATAATTCAACAAATAATAGTTATTTAGTTGGTGTACACATCAACAAGGCAGCACTTAATTCAGCTAAAAGAACCTTGATTGTTGAGAACATTGTTGCAGCTACAAATCGCTTTACAGCACAATCATCTATACTAACACATATCAGTGGGCTTCCTTTTATCAGGACTGAAATTGCCAATCGAATAGCTCAGGAAATGAAGTGGTTTCTTATTGGTTCTTTAGTATTATCAACATTGATCCTCCTACTACTATTCCGGTCAATAAGTACTACATTAATATCACTAGGTGTTGTGCTAATGGGTGTTATCTGGAGCTTCGGAACGCTTTACATGCTTGGCTATAATCTTACTTTATTAAATGCATTGATACCGCCGCTCGTGGTAGTAATCGGCATTCCCAATTGCATTTACTTTTTAAATAAATACCATACTAATTATATTAAGTCTTTGAACAAACGTGACGCTTTAATTGATATGGTAAGCAAGATGGGAATTGTAACCTTATTTTGCAATCTAACGGCAGCCATTGGGTTTGGCGTATTCGCCTTTACTAAAAGTGCTGTGCTTAAAGAATTTGGCATTGTCGCCGGCATCAGCATCATGCTCATCTTTGTCATCTCTTTTATTTTTTTACCTGCAATACTCAGTTATGTGGCTGTGCCGGGAAAGGCACAAACAAAGTATCTCAGCAATCCTTACATAACCGCCTTATTGACAAATCTGCAACAAATTGTTTTGCATAAAAAAGGATTGATCTATACAATAACCGCAATTATGCTTTGCTTGTCTATAGCTGGAATTTTCAGACTAAAGAGCGAGGCATTCATTGTTGATGACCTTCCAAAAAATGATAGAATTTATACCGATCTAAAATTTTTCGAAAAAAATTTTAGTGGTGTTATGCCATTGGAAATTATTATCGATACCAGGAAAAAGTATGGCCTGGCTGGTGCAAAATCTTTAGCAGTATTTGAAAAGGTAGATTCATTATCTCAGTTTATTAGTCAGCAGCCACTGATGTCACGGCCACTGTCTATAGCCGAAGGGTTAAAGTTTGCCAAGCAGGCTTTTTACGAAGGCGATACCGCAAACTATACTTTGCCAAACAGTTTTGATGGCGCTTTTGTGGGAGAATATCTAAAGCCAAAACAAGACACCAGTTCAGGAGGATTTGCAAAATTATTATCAACTTTTATTGACTCATCAAGACAGAGCACACGCATAAGCGTGAACATGGCTGACATAGGAACAGTAAAGCTTCCCGCTGTGATTAATACAATAAGCGAAAAAGCCAATCAAATCTTTGATTCGTCAAAATATGATGTGACGTTTACAGGTTCAAGTATTACTTTTTTAGAAGGCAGCAGGTACATTATTAATGGCTTAAAGGAAAGTATTTTTTGGGCTTTTATACTTATTGCTTTTTGCATGTTGTATCTCTTTAAATCTTTACGCATCGTTATATGTTCCCTGTTGCCTAACCTGATTCCGCTGATAGTTACGGCAGGTATTATGGGCTGGGCCGGCATACGACTTAAGCCCTCAACTGTACTGGTATTTAGTGTTGCATTGGGTATCGCTATCGATGTTACCATTCGCTTTTTAGTGAACTATAAGCAGGAGCTTTCGCAGAATAATTTTGATGTTGAAAGCACAGTAATTAACACAATAAAAACCACAGGCCTCAGCATTCTATACACATCAATGGTATTGGTTGCGGGTTTTATTATTTTTTGTTTTAGCAACTTCGGCGGAACGCAGGCACTTGGTTGGCTTAC
>JBDSRT010000394.1:0-3261 GCA_039929165.1 Ginsengibacter sp. | reverse complement strand
TTACCTACTGACATTATTTTGGTTCCGGCGATTGTGTCTTGCATAAGCAATTTAGTAACGGGCGTTTGCGCTAATGCTGTATCTGTGTTTAAGATAGATGAATCTTTTAAGGACACTATAGAATCAGGCAGAGTAGAGATTTTCATCGGCGCCGAATCAGGGTTTTTAAATGCTTTAACCAACTCTGTTGTATCATTTTTTATCTCTTCTATCACAGCAGATCTTCTGCGTTTTTTGTTCTTCTTTCTGGAATTTTTTTTAGTGTTTGCTATGGAAAGGTCAGGCTTTAGCGTTGCCGTATCTTTTGAAAGTAAGACTGAATCAACTAAGGGAGCCTCTTTCGTAACTATTGAATCCTGAGCCGGAATAACTTGAGACGGAGCCACAATGCCTTCCCCCGGCTCAATCACTACACGTGATTTTTTAAGTGTTATATTCCTGTTTTTTACAGAACCAGCAATGTCTGTAGAATCAGCTTTCGTTATTTTAACGCTATCGCTTTCATTAGTTGTATAGCCTGAGAACAGTGTATCGGCAGCGATATAAATGCTATCATTTTCCTGCTGAATGATCATCACCGGTTTATTAGTTGCCAGGAAAGAATTGTTACGATTGTTTAAATAAATGTGATTACCTGTAACAATAATGCCGTTGGCTGTATCTCTTATAATGGCACTTCCATCAAGTTCCGCAAAGCCGGCCTTTTCATCAATGGCAATTTTATCGGCCTGGTATATCCTGCCTGAGCTATCGGTGATAAGACTTCGTGTTCCAAAAAATGCATTACCAGTTTTAAGATCATAAGTGCCTTCGGTTGTGAATATGTTTGCTTCCCGGCTGTTAATATTGGTAGGCCCAATCAAGGTTACTACTTGTGTAGTAGTGTTATATAATAATGAGTCAGCTTTAATCTTATACTTTGGATCTTTCAGATCAACATTGTTTTTAAAATACACATCTTTAGTTTCTGCATAATAAATACCATTGTTACTGGTAAGCACTGTGCTGCCGTTCAGTACCTTTCCGCCATCATTGTATTTACCAATACCAGCAGCAAGATCATACTCCAGATTTTCTGTTAATAACGTGCCTTTGCTATCCGTTAGTTTTACGTTCTTTTTTAAATAGGCCAGACGGCTGTCGCCGTAATATTTTAAATATTGGGAATAGGTGTGAAGACTATCATCATCATTAATGTGTACATTGCCAAAAGCATCAATGGTGTTGTCTTTCCTGTTGATGATGGCGCTGTCGCAATAAAATTTTGTAAGGCCTTCTCTTAATAGAACATTACCGGCAATAGTCTCAACTTTATTAACTGAATCTATTGTTTTTTCACGTAGGCTTAAACCACTTACAATTTCGATAGTTCTGTCAGGTGTAGGAGCTGTAACAACCTGTGCATTGGGTATATAAAAAGAAAGCAGGCAAGACGAAACAAATAAGAACTTCAGAAATGATTTCATTAATTATGGAGCTGCTATAGAGTCCGTCGCAGGTATTGCCAGTTTTAATGTGTCGTCAATTAAAGGCGCAGTTATATAATTGCCTTTATCTTTTTTACTAAATACAGAAATAGTCAAATACCTTTTCGGATGAACCCTAATGTCATCAAGTAAAATATTTAATTTGTTTGATGTGGATGCTAGGTTGTCGTAAACTTTAGTATCATTTAACATTAGACCAATGGAGCCGTCTTTACTGTTTATCTTTTGAATGCCATATTTTAATTCGGTAACAGAACTATCAAGCGTTGTCAACGTCTTTTGAAAATCAAGATTGGCAAAACCTGTAGAGGCTTTGTCAAAGTTGGTCATGATGCTTGTAACCTTATCATTGTTTGCTGCAAGATTACCTGAAAATTTATTTACGTTTTCTAACGACTTTGCAAGGGCACCAGTTTGTGGATTTAGTAGACTTTGAAGGGAGCCGGCTGTGTTGGTGAATGACGCCGTCGTGGCATTTAGATTTTCCAGTATGCCTTTTATATTATTTTTTGTTGAAGGATCGAAAACGCTTGTGATAATATGTAATACAGAATCAAGCGACTTTACAGAATTTCTAACTTCGTAAAGTACCGGGTTAAAGAGTTTAAGAGCTTCTTCAAAGGCGCCACCACTTAACGTTGTAATTAACGTATCGCCAGCCTTAAGGTAAACGTTTGAATTGCCTAATTTAATTTCGAGAGAAGTACTGCCAAGTAAATTTGGATTAATAACTGCCAGTGAATTATTAGGAATGTTTACGTCCTGCGTAAGATTTACGCTTACTATAATGCGTTTAAGATCTTTACCCCCATCCAGCTTTGCTACATTACCAATCTGCAGCCCGTTTATTACAACCGGGTTAGATTTATTCAAGCCCTGGATATCTTCATAAACAGCGTATATATATTTCTCTTTTTTAAAAAGATTCTTTCCCTTTAAAAAATTAAATCCAAAAATAAAGATGATAACACCAACAACTGCCAGTATACCTATCTTGGTTTCATTATTAATTTTCATGTGTGTTTGGTTTGTACGATACCTGTTGGTAAATGTATAGATGAACGAAAATACACCTTACACGTTGATATACAAAAATGAAGGGAACAAGTTGATTGATGATTGATACTTACTGCGTTACTTGCTCTGAGGTAGCAGCGTTAATCTGTGTATCTGTCTTATTTAGTTTTGGATTTTCTACCTGCTCTTTATATTTTTTTAAGCCTTTAGCAATTGCCTCTGCAATTTGTTGCTGGCCTTCTTCGCTATTTAAATATCGCTCATCATCATAATTAGCAATAAAGCCGGTCTCTACCAAAACTGCAGGCATTTGTGTAGCCTGCAAAACCCAGATACCTTTCTCCCGTTGCCATACGCCAAGGTCTTCTCTCCCCATGTCAGCAATTTCCTGTTGAATGGAAGAGCCTAACTTATAACTCTTCTTGAAATAGTTTTGAGTATATAACAGCGCATTTGCTTTCCATTCAGGGCTTTCATAATTTATTTCAAGCGAACTATCATCACCATCCGTGTCAAAAGCAAGTTCGCTGCTTTGCATCGCTTCAACTTTCAGATTGGTTCTTTGCGCTGTAAATATCAATGTGCTGGTGCCTTTCCTGGTGGTAGGAATTTTGAAATACTCCCTAACCGGTACCTCACGCTGGTGTTTGGTTACAATTTTTTTACGGCTTTTTCCTTTGCCCACATATTTTGTTGTGGTATAGGTTTCAGTTCTATAACCTTTAATTCTTGAGCCGGTTTTTAGTAATACGGCATC
>JBDSRT010000393.1:0-4592 GCA_039929165.1 Ginsengibacter sp. | reverse complement strand
CAGAAGCTAATTATATGGAGGGAATGTCAGCGTCGGACAAGGAACGAAAGAAATATGAGTTGTACCAGTTGTATGCTGACGCGAAAAAGAACTATTATGATTGGGTGATTATAAAAAAGAAAATGGTGGTGCTGAATGAGAATGAGAAGCTGCTCAACTTCATGATTAAAGATGCAGAGTTGCGGTATAAAAATGGTTTGGATAAGTTAAGTGCTTACTACAAAGCGAAGGCGGAACTGGGGAATATTCTCAATCAAAAAATTGCTTTGGAAAATGAAATTAATCAAAAACGTATTCGCATAAATACTTTAATGAACAAGAATAAATTGGAAGCATTTGATATTGATACAACTTATGCGGGTACTGATTTTTCCACTACAACAATTGATACAAATCTGCTTGGTAAACGCAGCGACATAAAAGCCATTAACCGCGATATTCAGCTAACAGACTTGCAGCAAAATGTAGAACGCAACAAAGTAAAGCCTGAATTTGGTGTACGTTATGAACACATGTTTGGCTTAGGTGGTATGCCTATGCAATACACGTTGATGGGCATGGTACGCATACCTATTGGCAGGGCAAACAGGGCGTCAAAGGCAAATGTCGAAAGTTTGAATTTCAAGTCAGAAGCTTCGACACAGCAAAAAGAAATGATTTTAAACGAAGCTTCCGGTATGGCTGAGGGTTTGATAAGTGAGATAGAAGCAAAGAAAAAACAGGTAACACTTTTTGAAGAAAATATAATACCTGCTTTACGTAAAAATTACCAGGTGATGCAATTAGGTTATCAGCAAAACACAGAACAATTATTTACGTTGTTTGATGCATGGGATACGCTTAATAAAACCCAACTCGAATACCTCGATCTGTTGCAACAATTATTAAACATGCAGGTTGAATTGGAAAGAATATTGGAGGTTAAATAGACATGAAATTGAACAACAAAATGTTGATAAAGCTTTGCTTCGTATTCATTGTAATGATGGTTTTCACTACAGCATGTAAGCACAAGAATACAGAAAATCATTCACATGAAACAGTTGAAACCAAACAATTATACACTTGTTCAATGCATCCTCAAATCATTAGAGATAAGCTAGGCAATTGCCCTATTTGCGAAATGCAGCTGGTAAAGAAAGAAGACAATGGACAAAAAGTAAACAGCATTGTATTAGAAGATTTATTAAAGCCAACCAATGAATTTGTAATTACATCTGTGCCGGTTACAACTATTGAAAACAAAAGCGAAGACATTGCAATTGAGGCAATAGGCAATATTCAAAATGATACAAGAGAGATAGGTTCCGTTTCAGCAATTGTAGGAGGAAGGATTGAGAAATTACACGTTCGCTATCGTTATCAGATGATAGAGCGAGGTCAAAAAATTATGGACATCTACAGTCCTGAAATTGCCACGGCACAGCAAAATCTTTTATTCTTATTAAAGAACGATGCAACTAACACCTCGTTAATAAATGCAGCAAAGCAACGGCTTTTATTAATGGGCATGAGCAGCCAGCAATTAAGCCAGCTTATAAGAACAGGTAAAGCATCTCTTACGGTTACCGTTTATTCAAAAATAATGGGTCATATACACGAAGCGGGAGCGGAAAAGATGGATGCAACAGGTAATATGGAAATCCCTCCTTTAACCACTTCGCCACTAACAATAAGAGAAGGCATGTATGTACAGCAGGGTCAAAGAATTTTTTCTTTGACTAACCCGTATAAGGCTTGGGCAGTGCTGAATATATTTCCTGAAAATCAGCACTACGTTAAGGTTGGTAATGCCGTGAAAATAGTGCCGGAAGCAATGCCGCAAAAAGCATTCAGGGCACAAATAAATTTTATTGAACCCTTCTACAGGCAGGGCAGTAAAACACTATCAGCGAGAGTTTATTTTGATAATTACCAAAAGCAAATCCCAATAGGTAGCCAGGTAAGGGCAAATATTTTTGGCAATACAACAAAAGCAAATTGGTTACCCAAAGAAGCCGTTCTTTCGTTAGGCATAAATGAGGTGGTATTTTTAAAAACATCCGGTGGGTTTATTGCGCATAAAATTCAAACAGGTATCAGACAGGAAAAATTTGTACAGGTAATTAGCGGCTTATCGACAAAAGATACCGTTGCCTCAAATGCACAATACTTAACAGACAGCGAAAGTTTCATAAAAACAAAACAGGAAAAATGAAATTAAAATATTTTGATACCGGCTTTATTTTTTCAATGAAGCATCCGGTGCGACGCTCCGTTTTGGCTGTTGTGCATAAGGTAGCGTCGCAGTTTATCCAGAGCTTGCCAAAGGGTCGCACTCTTGTGCTTTTTGTATTTACATCAACAATGATTATAGGATTTGCGTCATGCAAACAAAAGAAAATTGTTACAACTGATACCGGCACATTTTATACCTGTTCCATGCATCCGCAAATAATGGAGCCGAAACCAGGTAAGTGTCCCATCTGCGGCATGAATTTAATACCTGTGCAAAAAAATGAAGCGGCTGAATCAGATGAAATAAAATTAAGTGATCAGCAGATACAATTAGGAAATATACAGGTTGATACAATTGGTAAAGGAATAATAGGAAATGAAACAGTATTAAATGCAACTTTAAATTTTGACCAGCAAAAATTAGTTTCATTCAGTTCAAGAGTAATGGGCAGAGTTGACAAATTGTATTATAAAAATATTGGTGGCTACGTAAAAAAAGGAGCACCATTAGTAGAAGTATATAGCGAACAATTGAACAATGCAAAGCAAGAATATTTGCTTGCTTTGGAAAGGCGTAATGTTTTAGATAATTCACTCATAAACTTTGATCAGGTAATACAAAGCGCAAAGACAAAATTGTTGCTTTGGGGACTGACAGAAGCGCAGGTAAATGCTCTTGCAAAAAACAAACAGCCTTCACTTACAACAACAGTTTACAGTAAAGAAAGTGGATACATCACAGCAATAGACATTCAGGAAGGAGATTATGTAAGCGAAGGTGGCTCATTAATACAGGTAGCAGATTTAACCACACTTTGGGCAGAAGCACAGGTTTATACAAGCCAGTCAGCACAGCTAAACACAAATGGTTTGGTCACAGTACAAATACCGGATATGCCAGGCGAAGAGTTTCAGGGTAAAATACAGTTTGTAAATCCTGAAATAAATACTGACCAGAGGCTTAATCTTATTAGAGTTCAAATTCCAAACGAGGATAATCAACTGAAACCCGGCATGGCAGCCTATGTTGTAGTAAAAGGAATACAATCAAATGCGCTATCCCTGCCAATTGATGCGGTATTAAGAGATGAAAAAGGTTCATCAGTTTGGATAATGACAGGGAAGAATACTTTTAAAAACAAAATGGTAACTGCAGGCGCAGAAAGTAACGACCGAGTTGAAATTACTTATGGTTTGAAAGAAGGTGAAGCAGTCGTCACCTCAGGTGCGTACCTGTTAAACAGCGAATATATTTTTAAAAGAGGCGCATCACCCATGGCGGGCATGAAGATGTAAATTACCATCCCGATAAAGTTGGCGTTAAAATGTAAATAATCCTGGCAGGTCTTTTTGTTGCGTATTCTTAGGCCCCGCCCTCTTTATTCATATTTTTCCAAAGAACCAATCATTGGCTCACCAGACTTATGACATTGAAGCAACTAACTGTAAAGCAATCGCTGAATACAGCCTACAGGCTCATTAAACCGGATCGTGCAGATCTAGAAAAATTCAAAGCTAATTTCAAACTGTTATAAGGGGATATCAACCCACAGGAGAGCGAAGAAAACCTGACAGGTCATGTGATGGACTTTTTGAAGAACACTTACTAAAGCCCATCTTTTCACATAGCTACCAAAGGGAGAGTTGATTTTGTTATTTATACAGGTAAAGATGCTTCGCATCCAGCCGGCGTATTGTTTGAGGCAAAGAAGCCTTCTAACCATGAAATGCTGACCACTGCCGACCTGAACAGGAAGGCAATGCACGAACTTATTCTCTATTACCTTAGAGAGCGGATAGAGCCTCAAAAAATGATAGAAGGTATCTTGTTATTACCAATATTTACGAATGGTTTGTAACTGTTTCCCTTCATAAAGATGAATTTGAAAAGCAGTATAAAATTCAAGCTTTTCTTCTGGCAGTTTATGTTGCTACAAACGCAACAATAAGGGAAATGATAAAAAAACAGGAAATAGATATGTAAGGATTTAGAACAGTTGAAGAAACCAAAAGAACATGTTCAGCATGATCATACTAACATACAATGAAGCTGACCAGGTTGCAAAAATAATCAGCATAGTACATGCAGCCAATGGCAAACATGAAGCAGAAATTATCGTGGTGGATGGCGGTAGCACAGATGGTACAATTCATATTGCTGAACAAGACGGAGCCAATGTTGTAACAAGTGAACGTAAAGGCAGGGCAGCTCAAATGAATAAAGGCGCTTCCATTGCAAAACATGATATACTCTATTTTCTTCATGCCGATAGTATTCCGCCAAATAATTTTACAACACACATTTTAGATGCTTACCAAAAAGATGTAGACAGTGGTTGCTTTCGGCTTGGCTTTGACTACGATCACTGGTTTTT
>JBDSRT010000392.1:0-2746 GCA_039929165.1 Ginsengibacter sp. | reverse complement strand
GAGCTGCTCCCTTCGGAAGAATTATTTGCCCAGGTGCCCGTGTATTATGATGCTATTACAATGTGGCATGTTTTAGAGCACGTGCATGATCTGCATGATTATATTACTCAAATACATAAGTTGCTCAAACCAGGCGGAATGGCCTTTATTGCCGTGCCCAATTACACCTCTTCAGATGCTGCTCATTACCAGGCTGAGTGGGCGGCTTACGACGTGCCGAGGCACCTGTATCATTTTTCGCCGAAGGCCATGTTTATTTTACTTGCGCAACATAAACTTTCCATTGTAGAAACTTTACCTATGTATTTTGATAGCTATTATGTAAGTATGCTTAGTGAAAAAAATACAAGAGGTAAAAATCATTTTGTGTCTGCTGTATTAACTGCCAGTCTTTCCAACATGAAGGCCATGGAAAAGAAAGACCGTTATAGTTCGCTGATCTATGTGGTGAAGAAATAGGTTAGCTAACTATACTCACTCTTCATCTTGTAACAAACAAAATAGTTTTGCCAACACTTTACATTTTAGGCGGACCGAATGGAGCGGGGGAAACTACTGCTGCATACACGCTGTTGCCCAAAGTCTTTAACACTGTTGAGTTTGTAAATGCTGATGAGATAGCAAGAGGATTATCACCATTCAATAGCGAGAGCGTCGCCTTCCATGCTGGCAGAATTATGTTAGAAAGACTGAATCTTTTATTAAAAGGAAAAGAAAATTTTGCATTTGAGACGACTCTAGCAGGCTCAAGCTATTTGAAATTTATAAAACACGCAAAACTTTCAGGATATGATATTGTACTCTTTTTTGTATGGTTGAATAGTATCGATCTTGCTAAAGAAAGAGTTGCAGTGAGGGTAAGTAAAGGCGGTCACAAGATTAACAACAATGTTATTGAAAGAAGATATGAAAGGGGAATCCGAAATTTATACAGTATTCGGTAGAAGCTGATCAATGGTATGTGTATGATAATTCTGGCAAAGAATATACTTTAGTCGCCAAAAGTATTAAGGGCGAGCAGGAAGTATATAACTTTGATATCTACAATAGAATAACGGGCAAATGAATATCTCCAAAAATGAGGATTTAAGTGCGAAAATTAAAGTGGCGTTAGACGAGGCTATCCAAAAAGTAATTGCGGAAGCTAAAGCCCGTAATGGGTTTTTAGTTATCTCCGATAAAGACGGCAAAATAAAAAAGATTCCTGCCAGAGATTTGTAAGTCGTCTACTAATTGAGTTGTTTACAGTTCCACTTCAATCACATTATCCATCTGATCTTTATTAAAAGAGGTAATATCAAATACTACATAATTGCCAGGTAAGGTTTGATATTTTATAGTAGCTCGATCATTAAATTTTTTAGCAGTCTTGATAGCACCTGGTAGTTGAACAAAAAATTTATTATCCTTCATGTTTAACAGATGAATAAATATTTTGTTGCCATTTTTTGTTACAGCACCCCAGGGTTGCGGCGTTATAAAGCCAGGCTTGCAACCGTAAATTGTCGGTCCATAAACTTTCAACCAGTTCCCGACAGCTTTTAAATTTTCAGTAAACTCAGGCTGTATCTGGCCATTAGGCATTGGCCCGATATTCAATAAAAAGTTGGCTCCATGTCCCGAGGCCTTTACCAGGTAGTTAACCAATTGCTTTGGTGTTTTGTAATTGGTATCTGTTATATTAAAACCCCATGAATCATTGATCGTCTCGCAGGTCTCTAAAGGTAATCCTGAAACAGCCTGGCCGCCGAACCCGCTTGTGTTACCGCCCGGAAGATCTTTTTCAAACGCCTGGAAATCTTCTCCAGGAATAGGCGTAAGGTGATGGTTATTACTGATCAAACACTGCGGTTGTAAATCATGTATTAATTTATAGATTTCGTTATAGTGCCAGTCAACATTTGACACTGCATTTTTATCATGATCATTTTTTAACTGATCCCAATGTCCGTCAAACCACACGCCTGATATTTCGCCATAACCAGTAAGCAGTTCTGTAAGCTGCGCTTTCATAAATTTTATATAGCTATCCCAGTTGCTTTTCTCTGTACGACCGGTGCCCTGGCCTGTTCGGCCGGTTTCATATTGATAATCGCTGCGATACCAATCCAGAAAAGAATAATAGACAAACAGTTTCATGCCTTGTGCATGGCATTCAGCTGCCAGCATCTTTAAAACATCTTTGCCGTAAGGCGTTTTGGTTATTTTCCAGTCAGACGCTTTAGTATCCCAGTTACTAAAACCATCATGGTGACGGCTAATAAAAGTGATATACTTCATGCCGGCATTCTTTGCCGTTTCCACCCAAACTTTGGCATTAAAATCCTGCGGATTAAAGATGTGCATGAGGCGTGTATAGTCTTTCACTTTGATGTTCCGGTTATTCATCACCCATTCGCCTGCGCCTAATACACTTGAGGCTCCCCAGTGAATGAACATACCAAACCTGGCACTATCAAACCATTGCCTTGCCTTTAAATTTTCAGGTGTTGGCTGGTAATCCTGAGCAAAGGCAATTACAATAGCTAAAGACAAAATCAATAAGAAGAATATTTTTTTCATGGCGATATTTTTTGGCAGATAATAACCAAATGAGCAATCTTACGCAATAATAAGAAGTTCATCTATTTATTTAGAGAACGAGTTAATAAAACAAGTAGATTTGAATACTGCATTAAAATATTTTATAACAACAATTGCTTAATCACTTTCTTTCATGAAAACAATTTATGGGGTCATTTGCCTG
>JBDSRT010000391.1:0-2510 GCA_039929165.1 Ginsengibacter sp. | reverse complement strand
TTTTCTGTAAAAGCCTTGTCTACAAACACCGCAGTTTCTGCCAGCCTGAATTCAAGGTCGCCGGGATATTTATTATTAATTTCTTGTAAAAATGTTGTGTATTGCTGTTCAGAGAAATTACTGTTGAATTTATGACGAAGTGCTTTGATCATACGATTACAAATTGATAAATAAAAATAAGCTTATTCAATAAAGTAATCTATACATCCAATTGCTAACGCAGTAAATGGCCTTATCAGGCGATAACCATTTGCGTATGAAAACTGTTTAAAGCTATTTGCAAAAAATTAGGCATGATGTGGGCTTTAGTCCACAAAATTTTATCCGGATCGTTCAGGTGATCCAGCATGGATTCCCATTTGTCATAACCGTGATTTTCTATGACTGTTTTCTTTTTTGCATCAGTTTGCAAATACATTGTCATACCTATGGCGTCAGCTTCAGGATGAAATTGTGTACCTAAGAAATAGTCATTAAAACGAATAGCCATGATTGCTCTTTCTAGTGGCACATGATGGCGCTCTTTTTCAATACAAAGAATTTTTGCACCACGGTATAAGATGTTCATTTGTGGCTCAATCACTTGCCAGTCACGGCTATCAACTGCGTAAAACGGATCTTTCATGCCGGTGAAAACAGGCTCATTTTTTCCGTCTTCTAAAAGATGAATTGGAAAAACGCCAAACGCAGTTGATTTTCGTTCACAAACATTTGCCAGTTGCCAATGCCTGCAAACCAGTTGAAAAGAATGGCAGATAAAAAAGATAAATTTCTTTTTATAATTTGAAGGATTGGCATTCCACTCTTCAATGCTTTTTAACCAGCCGAAATAGGCCTGTTCCCACTTGCTACCTTCACTTTCAAGCGGACTACCGGGCCCGCCGGAACTTATATAGATATCATAAGAAGTGTCAGGCACTTCATTTTTTAATCTTACATCGTATTCTTTCCGGTAAATATTAATATCATTTTTTTCACCGAAGTCATTCAAAATTTCACGGATACAACGCATGCCCTGGTTCTCATAGCCTTCGTACAAATCTAATACAGCGACTCTTAATTTGTGTTGATCATTCATCCTTGCAAAGATAAATCTAAAGCGCCCTACTTGTTGTAGGAATAATGTTATTTCAGGTACAAAATATTAAAGGCCAGGCTTTGCTTTAGTAAATTCCTAAAAATCCATCTATTTAATTTCCATCTTTTGAAGAAAGTGTCACTGGAATAAATTTGTCGTGTAATTGCGCTCTCGATTGCAGGCGCAGTAATAAAAACAGGAAAAGTGATTTTCATGCAGGTTAGTTTTAGTTATAGCAAATAGCTTTTAAGAAACTTAAAAAAGGTTCCAAAAATGAAAAGTATGAAACCGATTAGATAGGTGCAAGTTATCTACACGCCTTCTAAAAATTGTGATCTGATATAATCTACCACATCTACCAGATTATTATTTTGTTCAAAAACTTTTAACTGGCGATCAGCACCGGTTCCGCCTTCAAGCATCTTATGTACATGGCCTATAGTATGCCTGCTGCCCAAAGGCGTTACAACGTCATCTATAAAATCAAGTAATTCATAAATAAGCACTCTTGTATTCACTTCAGTTTCTTTACCAAAATCTATCAAAGTGCTGTCAATGCCATAACGTCCTGCACGCCATTTGTTTTCATTGATAAGTATCCGTGGATACATGATGAAGTTTAAATTTTGCAGACGAAGTTTATACAACTTTGCACAAATACCCTGGAACAAGGCCGCAATAGTTATGGTTTCCTGTACCGTCATTGGCACATCGCAGATCCTGAATTCAACCGTGTTAAAAAACGGATGAACCCGCAAATCCCACCAAATTTTTTTTGCGTTATCAATACAATTGGTTTTTACCAGCAGCTTGATGTAATTATCATAAGCTTCAATACTTTCAAAATAATCAGGAATGCCGGTTCTCGGAAATTTATCAAATACTTTCGTTCGGAAACTTTTGTAACCCGTTAGCCGTCCTTCCCAAAAAGGCGAGTTGGTACTTAAAGCATAAACATGCGGCAGGAAATACCTGGCCGAGTTTGCAATGTGTATGGCCATTTCACGGTTCTCCATACCAACATGAACATGCAGACCGAAGATGAGATTACTTCTCGCTGCTTCCTGCAATTCGTTAACTATTTCGCTGTAGCGTGCATGATCAGTGATCAATTGGCTTTCCCAGTGGCTGAATGGATGAGTGCCCGAAGCGCCAACGGCTAAACCTAGATTGCCGGCGATAGCATGAATGGTTTTGCGCAGCGTAGCAACATCCACAAAGGCTTCGTCAACATTTTGACAAATATCTGTGCCTACTTCAACAACGGCCTGGTGCATCTCGGCCTTAACCTTGTCTTTTATAACCTTTTGTCCTTCGTGTACAATTTTTTGTTCATGACTTTTAAGCTCACGTGTCTCCGGATCAATCACCATGTATTCTTCTTCAACACCAAGTGTAAAATGTTTAAAGGATATATTAGCCATAGATATTA
>JBDSRT010000390.1:0-2579 GCA_039929165.1 Ginsengibacter sp. | reverse complement strand
CGTATGTTGCACCTTGTTTGGAATTTTTGGGACACCATGCGTACAGATCTGAACGGCATTCCCTATTACATGAATCACCAGGTGTGGCGGCCGGTTGTAAATGATCCGAGAGGTTTGGGTGGAGATCAGTTTGCCATGGCTCTTTCATCATGGCGTTTATATTACCAATATACGGGCAATGAAAAAGTAAAGCAAAACATGAAGTTTATTGCGGAGTATTACCTCACACACAGCCTTTCTGATGCAGCAGCCAAATGGCCCAATATCCCATATCCTTATAACACCTTTGTGTATTCAGGCATATACGATGGCGATATGGTCATCGGTAAACATTTTACGCAGCCAGATAAAGCCGGATCGTTTGGTATCGAACTGGTAAACATGTATAAGCTTTTGAGAAATGAACGGTATCCCAACCAGGCATACAATGCATACCTGGATGCTGCTGTTGGTATCGCCAATACGTTAGCAAGTCATATTCAACGAGGCGATAGTTTGAACTCACCGTTGCCTTTTAAGGTGAATGCGGTAACTGGTGAGGTAGGCATGCTGAAGCGCCATGATGAGCGTGAAAAAGATGATCAGCGAAGCAGCTATACTACCAATTGGTCAGGAACAATGGAGCTTTTCCTGGAACTTCAAAAGCTTAATGTTGGCGAGGTGCAAGCTTACAAAAAAGGATTTGATCAGCTGCTTCAATGGATGAAGGCGTATCCTTTAAAAAACAACAGGTGGGGGCCTTTTTTTGAAGACATAGTTGGATGGAGCGATACACAGATCAATGCGATCACTTTTGCGCAGTTTATGATGAACCATCCCGAACATGTCCCGGAGTGGCGTAAAGATGTTAAGGTAATATTTGATTGGGTTTACCTGAACCTGAGCAATGACAAATGGAAGCAATATGGTGTGACACCGATTAATGAGCAAACAGCGTATCGTGTACCGGGTAATAGTCATACATCAAGGCAGGCTTCTGCCGAATTGCAATACATGGCTTTAACAGGAGACCGTTCAAATGTTGATCATAACATAAGACAATTGAATTGGGCGACTTACATGGTAGATGTGGATGGAAAAAATCGTTACATGGAAGATGAGAACTGGTTAACAGATGGCTACGGAGATTATGTTCGGCATTACCTGCGGTCTATGGCTGCGATGCCTGAACTGGCGCCGGCCACACAGGATCATTTGCTTTCTACAACTTCTGTCATTCAACATATTTTTTACCCGGGTCAGTTGGGTAAATATTATTACGCCATGGCAAAGGATAGACCGAATATACTGCTTCATTATATTGTTTATGATGAAGCCGGAACGGAACAATTGAGGCTTTTAAAAAAGCCATCAGGGGTTTTATTTGATGAGAAGAAAGGTGCTGAAAATAATAAAGAAGAGGGCTTTGAATGGAAGGCTTTAAGCAAAGGAGGTATACTTACTGTTAGAAGACAGAAGGCTAAAAATGTTGTAATTCTAAAATGATTTTGGCTGAAGATGTTTAGCTAGCCGTTAATTTTTAATACAATGAAAAGTTTGGGCTAATAGAATTATCCTTTTAAGTTTTTTCGATAAGGACGGAGATATAGATATCAGCTTCATCATTCTATGCAGAGTATAGTCAATTAAAGGACGAAGCATTTATTTTACCTTGAAATGTGAATTAGAAAAAATCTAGCTTTAGAACCTATGTACTTCATACCGAAGTTCCTGTAAAATCTTTAAGCATGGAAGGTGCGGATATTGACAATGATGGTGACAGATATTTTGTTAGGCAATTTCGCATTCTCCGCTGCTGCCTGGCCCGAAGACCTTAAAGCAAGATGGCAAACTGCTAATTATGGATTGATCATTTTTGAAAACTTATTAAATAATAAAAATCAAATATCGCTAAATGATTATGCCCAGTTGGACGGTTAAAAGAAAAATACTTTTTTTAGATTTCAGACCTCTGCCGTCTTTATTATTATCGTTGTTATTTGTTAGCAGCACTGCATTACAAGCCCAGGATAAAACGTCATTCAACGCCCTTCAATCAAGATTGCAAAATGGCTGGCACACCTATAATAAAAGTAGTGTCTTAAGTCATGTGTTATTGCCCGAAGCTTTCTCTGTAAAGCTTAGCTTAAAGAGCAATCATGTGGGTTTATATGGCTATATGGGTGATGCCTATATTTCTTCGAAGGTATTACGAGCCGAAACCATTACCCCGGTAGCTTACAGCCCAACCGGCGACTATAATGAGTTATTATTAAATTGGGATGGCAATATTATACGTGTACAAAGTGCAGTGGTGGATAATGAGTTGGTATTGCTTGCTACGCCCGAGAAGACAACTAACCTATTGCCTGACCTTGTTGTTGAAACTGGTTTTTTATGGAATGCCGCAGGACAGATTTTAAAAACTGGTTCACGCATCAAAGCACAAGGAAAGAGTAAAGATATTTTTTTAGCGGGCACTGCTCCATTGGATACTGTTTTCCTAACCTTAAACACGCCTTATTTAGCTTTCAAATTAAACAGCAGCATAGGCGTTTATACAGGTGCATCCAGCAAAAGCCTTTCCCAGATTCAAAAAC
>JBDSRT010000389.1:0-3344 GCA_039929165.1 Ginsengibacter sp. | reverse complement strand
CAGGTGGAGTAAACATCATTGCTGCAAAAGCCATCATTCTTTTTTGTAATTGTTCAAAGCGTTCGTTGCCGGGTTTTAAGCTCCACACAATATCACTCATCTTGTCTATCAGTTCACGTGAAGCAATGCCTATTTTAGAGATCACCTCGTTTGTATTTTCATTTTTTTCTGTACGCTTTTTTGCCACTTCACTGTAGATGGAAATACTGCCCAGGGTGCTGCCTATATCATCATGCAGTTCCCGGCTTATGCGCAAACGTTCATTCAATAAAGCCCGCTGGCTTTCTACTTTTTTGCTTAGTTCATACTTTTCTTGCAGTGATTGTTTGAGTTCAACTGTTCGTTTAATCACTCTATCTTCTAACAGAAGATTTTCTGCCCTTAAGCTGCGGGAACGATACCAGCTAAACAATAACATGAACGCAGCAAAACCTGCTATATATAAGAGGTAAGCCCACCAGGTGCGCCACCAGGGGAGAGCGATAATAACTGCAATTGCTTTCTCAGCCCACACGCCATCGCTGTTAGCAGCTCTAACCCGGAAAAAGTAATGACCCGGCGGTACATTGGAATAATAGGCTATTTTATCATCGCTTGCTTTTCGCCACGTGTTCTCCAGGCCTTCAAGCATGAAGAGATGAGGGTTGTTTGCCGGGTTGCTGTAATGGATACCGGCGAAGCTAAATGAGAAAACATTCTGATTGTGATTAAGGTGGATTTCTGTTGTTTGTGCAAGCGGTTGCTTTAATGGGCTTTGCTTACCTATTGCCACGAGCTTATCTGCCAGCCGGAATTCATTGATAACTATTTGTGGCGGCGTTGTATTACCTGTTAATTTCTCAGGCAGAAACGCAAAATAGCCGCCACTTCCGCCAAAAAAAAGTTTACCATTTTTATCTTTATAACTACCTGTGCCATTGTACCAGGCAGGGTCTTCGTACCTGCTAAATATTACAACATTATTTCGTTTTGCATTAATCCGGCATATACCCAAAGATGCAGTAATCCACAAATTTTTTTGATCATCTTCCAATACACCATTTACAATCATATTTCCTGCGAACTCACCATTAGGGCCATTATAGCGTGTAAAGCCATTTACAGAAGAGTTGCTCCGGTAAAGACCTATTGAAGTACCCACCCACATTATGCCTGCTGCATCTTGCCATAAGCTGTGAATATTAGTACCATTAAGAAACCGTTGCACCTTACCGGTTTGTGGTGAAAGCCGATTCAACGTTCCTCCAAAGGTTGCATGCCAGATGCTCCCGGACTTATCCTCATAAATAAGTAATACCTGTCCTTTGCTGAGGCTATTCGTGTCTTCGGGATCATGGCGATAATGTGTAATAATAGTATGGGATTGGCGGTTGATACGGATTAAACCTTCCTGAATCCCTAACCAGAACGATCCGCGACTGTCTTCATAAATAGACCCTACGTCGTTAATTAAACTATTGTCTTTGCCTGCCTTAAGCTGATAGTGAAAAAATGTACCGGCCTTGCGGTTCAAACAATCTAAACCCTTTGCTGTACCAATCCATAATTCACCTGCATGATCTTCATAAATAGCGCCAACCCTGTTGTTGCTGAGGCTATATGATCTATTTGGATCATGAACAAAACGCTGCTCAGTGCCTATGATTTTATTTTTGCGTACCAATCCTTCATCAGAACCATACCATACATCACCAAACTTATCTTCCTGTATTGCGTTAATAGCTGTGCCGGTAGCAAAATAGGGAATGTTCTTGCGCAAAAAATCAACCCTGTATAAGCCCCGCCAATAGCCAATCCAAAGCATACCATCTTTTGAAGTGCTGGCCCACCATGGCACTTCCAACTGCAGGCCTGTAACTGGGTCTTTAAAAAGAGGATAATGGGTTACGGCATTTGTACCTGCATCATATCGGTTGAGGCCATTTCCGAAGGTACCAACCCAAACAGCGCCTGCTGCATCTTCTATTATGAAGGTAATGTGGTCATCTACATTAGGACGGATATGCTTTTGCGGAGTCCGGCTTAATTTTTCCGGGTGCGCCGGATCATAAAGGTGGCGTTGAAAAGTGCCTTTCACTCTATCCATTGTATGTAAGCCATCGCCGGCTGTGCCAACCCAAAATGTACCTCGGCTATCTTCAAAAATGGCTTTCACTTTATTGTTAATAAGCGAATTTGGGTTGACCACATCATGCAGATAACGAATAAATTTGCCGGTGTGTTTATCAAAACGGTTTAAGCCGCCCTCATCGGCAGCACCTCCATCCTCCAACCAAACGCTCCCTGTTCCCACCCAGATAGTACCCTGCCTGTCTTCATATATTTTTTCTACCTGGTTACAACTTAAACTATAAGGATCATTCGCCTTATGATAATAGTGTTCAAACTTTCCTGTTTTAACGTTGTAAGTATCAAGGCCTTGAGAGGTACCAATCCACAGTACACCTTGACGGTCTTCAAGAAGAGTTATAATAATATCATTGATTAAGCTGTTGTTGTCTTTAGGGTTATGCCTGAAATGTTTAAAGTGACCTGTTGACGGGTCGAATCGGTCGAGACCATGGTCAGCAGTGCCTACCCATATTGAACCATCTTTAGCGGCGCAAAGCGCTTCTACCCAATTTTGTGCTAATGAATTTGAATCCAGCGGATCATTGGAATAAAAAGTATAATGGTAACCATCAAACCTTCGCAACGGCGCCTGGTAAGTGCCTATCCACATATAACCCTCGTTATCCTGAATGCAGGCTTTACTACCCGGATGCAGGCCGGCAGGTGGTGGAACCCGGTTGAATGTAATTCTGTCTTGCGCCGGCACGGGGCAAGTATTTAAGAGCAAGAATAGAAAGGCAGAAGCGAAGAAATAGAAATGAGCTTTCATTTTATTGCCGGCTTTGAAAAGGTGACCATATCAGCGGCCAGAGGATGCTTATAAATTTACATATTTTCCTATCAATATTCTTCTATAATTCTGACGTCGGCAATGTGATTAGGTTTTCAGTTTAAGTGAAAAAATGATACCACGGCTAATGCGTATAATTAAAATCTCTTAGATAAGTATTATAATGATATGTATAAGCTTTAATTAGTAGCTATTTAAAAAAAACATACTACTTTTGCCCCTCTCATAAAAGGTCCTGTGGCCGAGTGGTTAGGCAGAGCTCTGCAAAAGCTTCCACAGCGGTTCGAATCCGCTCGGGACCTCGGAAGTAAGAATTAGAGAAATTTAATTCTTGCTTATCTTTTTTGTTTGACATGTCACTTTCTTGCTTAAAGTTTATACGCTCTTACTTTACATTTTGATTATGGCGTTACTGCTACTCACACTAATTGAACTTAGAAGT
>JBDSRT010000388.1:0-4767 GCA_039929165.1 Ginsengibacter sp. | reverse complement strand
TTGAAGATTTGCTGCCGGAAAAAGAAATAAAGAAAGAGTGAAAAACATAATATGCCTGGGCTTTTTTTTATTAGGGATTAATGATTACCTATTAATATTTTGTCCTTAGGTCCCGGTTAGAACACCTGTAGGGACTATAAATACAGTCAATTTAGTATTTTCAGATTCGGGTTGAGGATAGACTGTTCTAGATTGAAACAGGCATAAATTACTTTAGCTTATAATTTCATAACACATTTTGATGTCGTCTACATCAGCATTGTAGTCGCTTTTAAAAACCACATTTTGCTCCCGGGAAGTTTGCAGGCTATCATTGATTTTAAGCTTTAGGCTAGTCTCATTATCCTGCTGCCCACAACCAAAAAAGTTACAGTAAATATTATAAATAATGGTGCCGGTAATTTAAAAGCTATAACGATTGTAGATATAAAGGATTGTGATACACTCTTATGTATTTGCTGTTGATTTTTCCTGCAAATATTTTTCAAGTTTTTAACGTTCTGTTTCAAGCCTTTATCCGTTTTAAATGTTTTAATAACCTGCATCAAGTTTCAAAAACCATTGCCGATAAAACAAAGGTTTTATTACCGCGACTTTCAAAGGTTCCTTGATATGTTGTGTTTCATAATATTTTACTAGATACAAAAACTGCAGTTGTACAATCACTTCGCATTTTTATCTGCCTGAAACAACCCAAAAGTATTATGATCAAGATCAACAAAATAGCCTTGCCAACATCTACCCGGTATAGCAAACTTCGGCATAGCAATCTGGCCGCCCTGTTGTAAAATCAAAGCGCTTGTTTTATCAAAATCATCTACCTCAATAGAACATACAAATGCATTAGTGCCGCTTTCCATTGGCGCTACTTGTGCTGGCCGCTTTAAAAGGCCACCATTAATACTGTTGGTTAATATCCGGTAATATTCTATAGGTACAAACTCTTCCTTTATAAACTTCCAGCCAAACACTGTTTCATAAAAGGCAATGTCTCTTGCAGGCTCAGAACATTGGATTTCAAAATAGCCTATCGTGTTCATATTATAATTTTTGTCAATAAAATAGCATTGATTAAATCGGCGATAAAAGTATTATAAAAAGATTATGTGATCCATATTTATTCGTTATTACTGCAACAATAGCACTATCTAAATGTTAATCAAATTATGAAAAACATAATACTTTTTCCTACCAAATATGCAGACATAAATGAAAGACTAAAAGCGATAAAACCTGATCAATATGGCAAGACGAGGAACTTTGTTGATGGCGCGGTTAGTCAGCTTTCACCATATATTTCAAGAGGCGTAATAAGCACAAGACAGGTGTTAAATTTGGTGTTGCAAACAGAAGACATAAAATCTTACAGTGTTTACAAATTTATACAGGAACTGGCCTGGCGTGATTTTTTCCAATTAGTTTATAGAGCGCTTGGTGATAATATTTTTAAAGACATTACTTATAAACAGCCACATGCAAAGTATAAGCAAATACCAGCGGCGGTGTATAATGCAACAACAGGCATTCAGGCGCTTGACGAACTTATCAATACTTTTTATGAAACCGGTTATATGCACAATCATGTTCGCATGTACACTGCATCTGTTACCTGCAGCGTCGGCAAAACATACTGGCTGCAACCGTCAAGATGGCTATATTATTACTTGTTGGATGGAGACATAGCCAGTAACACCTGCAGCTGGCAGTGGGTTGCCGGTTCATTTTCCTGGAAGCAATATTTTTGCGATCAAAATTATATTAACCGTTACACACATACCAGCCAGGCAGAAACATTCTTAGATGTGCCCTATCCGGATTTAGTAAAAATGGATGTGCCTGAAGTTCTAAAAAAGCATATCATTTTAAAGCTTTTGACACCTTTGCCGGAAACAAAACAACCGGTTATTGATACCAAATTGCCAACGCTTGTTTATAACTCCTATAACCTCGATCCACTTTGGCGGGCAAAAGAAAAAGCAAACAGGATATTATTGCTTGAGCCGTCTCATTTCAAAAAATTCCCTGTTGGTCAAAAAGTAGTTGATTTTATAATAGCGCTTTCCGGGAATATTGCGGGGTTACAAATCTTTACAGGGGAAATAAAAGCTATTACTTTAATTTATAAAAAGGCAGGTGCTACGGAGCCGCCAATAATTTCAAAAGAACATCCGTCATGTACACATTACCCGGGTACAAAAGATGAAAGAGATTGGATGTTTCCGGAGATTACAGGTTTTCATAAATCATATCATTCTTATTGGAAGAAAGCCGATAAAATATTAAAGGAAATGAAGCCATGATTATCGCTCTGAGGTACATAACATAATCAAACTTAATTAGCATTGCTTAAGATAGCTTACGACCCCATATACGCACATCCTTTGCCGGAAGGTCATCGTTTTCCGATGTTGAAGTATGAGCTGATTCCGGGGCAGCTTTTACATGAAGGCATTCTAACAGAAGAGAATCTTTTCTCGCCTGAACCCTGTACAGAAGATGTCATCTTAAACACGCATACTGTAGATTATTGGCAACGTCTTAAGACGGGCCTATTAACTGATAAGGAGATGCGGGCCATTGGTTTTCCGCAAAGCCATGAGTTGATTGAGAGAGAAGTGATCATAACCGGAGGCACTATAAAATGTGCATTGTATGCTTTGCAATATGGTGTGTCGTTGAATGTCGCAGGCGGTACACATCATGCTTTTGCCAATAGGGGAGAAGGCTTTTGTTTGTTGAATGATTTCGCCATAGCCTGTCATTATTTGTTGGATCAAAAACTTGTTACTAAAATTCTTATTGTTGATCTTGATGTACACCAGGGAAACGGTACAGCGTCGATTTTTAAATCAGATGATCGTGTGTTTACATTTAGTATGCATGGAGAACATAATTATCCATTTCATAAAGAAAAAAGTGATTTTGATTTTGGTTTAGCTGATGGCACAACCGGAGACGATTATCTCACTGAACTTAAGCGGACTTTACCACAACTCATTGAAAAAGTAAAGCCTGACTTTATGTGTTTTGTATCCGGCGTTGACGTATTAGCAACCGATAAATTTGGCAAACTTAAACTAAGTATAGTGGATTGTTTACGAAGAGATGAGATAGTGTTCGCTAATTGTAAACAACATAACATCCCGGTTGCTGTTGCCATGGGCGGTGGTTATTCACCGGATGTCAGAACTATTGTTGAAGCACATTGCAATACTTTTAAATTGGCTAAAGATGTGTTCGGCTTGTAATTAAATATTAAAGTTTCCATTCGTATCGCAAGAAGACTTCTTTTTTGTTAAGTAACAAAGCAATGCTGATGCATCGTTTAGCAATAATGTTGTTATCGACGTTAATCGGCTATGCTATATCCAGGCTAACTATACCTATCATTTGTTCTTTACCTCGCAGCTGAATCATCCCGAGGGATTCCCGTGTTATATTAGGTGTCAAGCCGGCCTTTTCCAATATCAATTCTGAGACAAGTAGTTTTTTGTTATAGTCATTACAAACGCTTTGTATTCTTGATGTAGTGTTTAAAATGTCGCCGTGGTAAGCAATGTCTCTTTTTATTTCGCCGATCTCAACTACAGTTACTGTGCCCAAATGTAGGCCGGCTTTGAAATAAGGAAGAACGCCATATTGCCTGGTATAATAATCTATGCGGCTACGAAATTGCTGTTCGCAGGCAAAGAAAAATCTGATGCATGACAAGTTTTTAAGGCCGTCATTCACCCGCCACGTTAAAACAATTTCATCACCAATGTATTGATATACTTCTGCATTGAAAGCTGAAAGCAATAGGTTGATATCCATAAAACTGTCCCTTATCAATGCGCTGAATTTTAAATGGCCAAGCTTCTCAGCTAATGATGTTGAAGACTTAAGATCCATAAACATAAAAATGCGTTCCTCTTCTCTTGGGTTTCTGTATTTTCCTAATAACATCGGCAGCAAAATCCCGGGACCATATTTTTTGTTTACCTGGTTAATAAAGTTTATAACAAGCGTCATAAAGAAATAATATACCAGGGTTATATAAAACAAATATTTTAAACTACTTGCACTGGGGCTGACTCTTGCAGTATACATTGATGGTAGAAATATCCATTGAAATAAAAAGAAGCGTATAACACCAAAAACAAGAATTGTTACAATGACAGATAAACCGGTTTTAATTAAAATTATTTTACCTAGTGGCTTGCTTCTAAAAACAGTTTTGTCTAAATGATAATCTGCCAGGCCAACGATTGAGCCATATAGAAACCCAGCTATAGCGCCTATAAGAATGTTCTTGCTTAAACCGCTAACAGGCCCAAATTTAAAAGTTGCGCTAAGAGATAAGGTATTAAGATGAAGAATAATGGCTAGTAAAATATTAGCTGCCATCCAAAAATTTACCTGTGTGCCAACATAAGACAAGACAGGATATTTGGCTGTAAACTTTTGCGCATTAGCCGTATAATCAAATTCCTTTCCCATCTAATGTATTTATACAATATAGCTATTTATTTTGCTATGGGAGATGACTGACTATGCCGACGCAGCAGATATAGACATGATTTTATTTATTCAAAGAATTAACCGAATGAATACCATTCAATCATCGAACCAGGCGCACATCAATTCACTTGAGTTAGTTTTTAAAAACACGGCAATAATTGCCAACGCCTATTTTACCAATTTCCTCTTCATTAAAGCCACTTAGGATTATTATTGATCACTAAATCCGCAAAAAAGTTCACTTCGCCGGTTGTGATATTATGTGAC
>JBDSRT010000387.1:0-4721 GCA_039929165.1 Ginsengibacter sp. | reverse complement strand
TTTTTGTATGGCTTTTTAAAGTGTGGCATAATAAAAAAGAAGCTAATTTTAAGAACACTATGCGGATGAATTTGTTAGCTTCCCTGTGTGCAAACCTTGGATTCATCAGTATATTAATATCCCATTTTTTTGAGTAAGATTACCTCAATAGCAACAGCCTTACCCGCTTACCGCCACCAACAGCAGGATATTATGCATTTTATGCAGAATGTTTACGCGTTAAACGATGTAGAAAAACGCAAGCTAAAATATCTATATGCCCATAGTGGCATTGAAACCCGTTACTCGGCTATTGAAGATTATGGTTTATCCGCAGCAGATTGGTCATTTTACCCCGCCAGTGAAAATCTGCAGCCTTTTCCTTCTCTGGAGAAACGTATGGAATGGTATAACAAAACTGCCTGCCCATTATCCGTACAATCAATTGAAAAATGTATTACAGATAAGATTGCCAAGTGTGAGATCACACATTTAATTACCGTAAGCTGTACAGGCATGAGTGCGCCTGGCCTGGATCTGCAAATAGTTGAAGAGATGGACCTAGCTGTAAATATTTTTAGAACATCTTTAAATTTTATGGGGTGTTACGGCGCTGTACACGCTCTAAAACTGGCAGATGCTATTTGTATTAGCAACACAGCAGCAAAGGTTGTTGTTGTATGTACAGAGCTGTGCACATTGCATTTTCAAAATGAAAGTAATGCAGATAATATTGCATCGAGTTTGTTGTTTTCTGATGGCTCCGCTGCTCTGTTGATCACTTCAAATGAAAATGCTTTGCCCGGCCTGACAATACAAAATTTTTATTCAGAGATTTGTTATCGCGGCAAAAAAGACATGAGTTGGGAACTGTCTTCAAAAGGGTTTTTGATGACCTTATCTGGCTACGTACCTGAACTGATTGAAGAAGATTTTGATCAACTATTTAAAAATGCTTTGCAAGATGGCAATATAAAAAAAGATGAGATCACACACTGGTGTGTTCATCCTGGCGGAAAACGGATCTTAAGCGCCATACAAAAGAGCATAGATATAACACCGGAAGCATTGCAACCATCATACGATGTGCTGAGAGATTATGGCAATATGTCTTCGCCAACTATACTTTTTGTTTTAGAAAAAATTGCAGAGCAATTAAAGGAAACACCAAAAGAATCAGCTAATATTTTCGGAGCTGCTTTTGGTCCCGGCCTCACGATGGAAACTTTCATCTTATCAAATGAACCTTCAGCATAGAGCTACCCAAAAAGAACTCTTAGATCAACCCTTAATTCCTTTTGATGATATCAGGCAAAACATGAAGGAGCTTGAATTCATCAATCAATATTTAGGTGGCCATGCTATTACGCTTGCAGGTCTTAAAAAATTATCAACCAATAACAAAGACCTCTATGTTTGTGAAATAGGCTCTGGCGGCGGCGATAATTTACACGCTTTAAATAGTTATTGTAAAAAAAATAATATCAATGCCACTTTTACCGGTATTGATATAAATCCTGAATGCGTGATCTATGCCAACTCCAGGAAAACTTCTTCTATAAATTTTATTATTAACGATTACAGCGCTGTAAAGTTTGCCGATCGTAAACCTGATATTATTTTTAGCTCTTTGTTCTGTCATCATTTTTTAAATAATGAGCTAACCTCAATGTTGCGCTGGATGAATGATAATTCTACCATTGGATATTTTATTAATGATTTGCATCGTCATTCAATAGCTTATCATTTTATAAAATTTGCTACAGCAATCTTTTCAAAATCTTATTTAGTAAAGCATGATGCGCCTTTGTCTGTAGCGAAAGGTTTCAAAAAAACAGAATGGCTAAAATTGTTGTCTTTGGCTAATGCAAAGAATTATACAGTACAATGGAAATGGGCCTTCAGACATCTCATAACTGTTAAGCATTAAATGTAATGTCAACAGAAAACAAGCAACATACAATACAGGATGTGATAATTGTAGGTGGCGGACTGGCTGGCCTTTCATTAGCTATACAGCTTGCTAAAGGCGGCAGATCTGTTACATTATTCGAGAAGGAAACCTATCCTTTTCATCGTGTATGTGGCGAATATATTAGTAATGAAAGCAGGCATTTTTTAAATGAACTTGGCCTTGACATAGATGCCATGCAATTGCCAGAAATTAATACATTAATGGTATCTGCACCTTCAGGAACTTTCCTCGAAAGTAAATTGGATCTTGGTGGCTTTGGTATTAGCCGTTATTTTTTAGATCATGAACTTTATACGCTCGCTAAAAAATCAGGTGCTACAATCGTCGAAGGAACAAAAGTATCTGCAGTTAATTTTAAGGGCGATCATTTTGAAATACATACATCGTCCGGCATCACGATAGCAAAAGTTGTAGCGGGCACTTTCGGTAAACGCAGTAATCTTGACGTTAAGTGGAAACGGCCCTTCATTCAGGATAAACCGGGAAAGCTAAATAATTATGTTGGCGTTAAATACCACATAAGAACAACACAAAAAAAGGGACTTATTGCTTTACACAATTTCGCAAATGGGTATTGCGGTATTTCGCAAATAGAAGATGATAAATATTGTCTTTGTTATCTCACGTCAGCAGTTAATTTAAAAAGGTCAAATTACTCAATTAAGGAAATGGAAAAAGATGTGCTTTACAAAAATCCATTTCTAAAATTGCTATTTCTGAACGCAGATTTTATTTTTGAAGAACCTGTAACTATTTCACAGATCAGTTTTCAACAAAAGAGCTTAGTTGAAGATCATGTGTTAATGATCGGCGATGCCGCCGGTATGATAACGCCTTTATGCGGCAATGGTATGAGCATGGCTTTACATGCTTCAAAAATTTCTTATGGTTTTATCAGGCAATTCTTAAACGGTTCGATAACAAGAGAGCAAATGGAAGAGTTTTATGTAAAGCAATGGAACGTCAATTTCGGCAGGCGTTTAAAAACCGGGAGGCTTATCCAAAGTATGTTTGGCAATGACAAAATAACTAGCCTCTTTGTTTCTTCATTAAAACAATTTCCCTGGTTGGTAAAACAATTGATAACAGCCACACATGGCAAATCTTTTTAAAGCGATCTTTGTGTTTTAATTGACCAATAATTATATCATATTATTTGATGGCGTTTGTAACCTTTGTAACGGTGCCGTAAATTTTATCATTCAAAAGGATAAAAAACAAGTGTACAGTTTTGCGTCGTTACAGTCTGATTTTGGTAAAGATTTACTAAGGCAGTTTAACCTCGAAAGCAACAATATGAATTCCCTTGTATTAATTGAAAACGATAAAGCTTACCTTAAATCTTCAGCTGCATTACATATTGCAAAAAATCTCAGAGGGATCTATTCAATGTTGTACGGCTTCATGATTGTTCCAAAATTTATAAGAGATTTTGTGTATAGTATAATTGCTAAGAATCGCTATAAATGGTTTGGAAAAACAAATGAGTGTATGATACCAACTGCACAATTAAGGGCAAGATTTTTGGAGTAACTTCTTTATGACAAATAAGAAAACTTTAGTACTCGGCGCTTCAGCAAATCCCGATAGATATAGCTACCTGGCGATAAACAAGTTGAAATCCCGCTCACATGACGTTGTAGCTATTGGAAAGAAAAAAGGTTCTGTTAATGGTGTAAATATTGAAACAGAGCATGAGCCTCTAGACAATATAGATACAGTAACCATGTATCTAAATCAAACCAACCAAAAGCAGTATTACGATTATATATTATCTCTAAATCCCAAGCGCATCATCTTTAACCCTGGCGCAGAAAATGAAGAGCTTGAAAAGCTCGCAAATAATAAAGGCATTCAAACAATGGAAGCCTGTACGTTGGTTTTACTAAGTACGGGACAGTATTAATACCTGAGTAGTAGCCATTTAAAAGGTACTTTTTCTCAATTTGATTTTAATCTTTCTTTTTTTACTAAGCCTTATAATTTTTTTTTTTTGACAGCGTTTCATATCTGTCGGGTGAAGCACAAAAACCCGGGAAGCCCTTATCATGAAGCCAATCTTAAAAACAGGTTTACTATGCACAATTGTTTTTTCTGCACTCAGCGTAGTAGCACAAAATCCTGATAACAGGCCTAAGCTTTTTTCTTCGGTATCAAATAAAATAGATTACCGAAAGGCTGAATTAAGAAATCTTTTTAAACGTAAACAAGGCACTTCATTTCAGTTGTCACTTAATGGAAATTCAAATTTTGCCGGCACGATATTGTCATCTGTTCAAAAATATCCCAATCTTAAAACCGTAATTATAAAATCAGATGGCGCTAATGCAACTGTGTTTGGTGTTTCTGAAATAACTAATGATGATAAATCGATAACCTATGTTGGCCGCTTGACAAATGAAAAATTTTCTGATGGATTTGAATTGCAACATGACAATGCAGGAAATTATTTTCTAAGAAAAATAGATCTACAAGACAGGAATGATTGAGCGCATTAATCTAAACGATAGTCACTAATCCCCAATAAAAAATATTATAAAACAGTAAGGTAGATTCATGTGTAAAGTAAGGGGTCAGCGTTAGGGGCTGGCCCTTTTTATTTAATACATGAGCTATGAAATTCTTTGTTATTAAGATTGATCATTCGTTACTCGCATAATACTTAATTCAGTTTTCGTCTTCATTATCTATGCATGTTAATAAATTAATATTACTCTCAGCTTCGGCAATGTGGTGAATGTTTTTTCGGTAACTTTAAAAAACCCAC
>JBDSRT010000386.1:0-8509 GCA_039929165.1 Ginsengibacter sp. | reverse complement strand
TGAACATGATAAGGACAAGAGCTTTTATGCCAGATATTACTGAAAGTGGCCCTGCCTTGGTAGAGCGTTATAGAAATGAACGTTTAATAGAATTAGCTTATGAAGGTCAGCGCTTTTTTGATGTTCGCCGCTGGCTCATTGCTGATAAGTCTTATTCAAATGCTTTAGGTATTGATATTCTTCACAAATTAAAATCTGATCATACTACATATGAATCTCCTGTTTACACCGTTAAAAGTGTGCAGGACAGAGCATGGAATCCGAGGTTTTACTTGTTCCCTTTAGAATTGAATGAGATCGGTAGAAATGATAAACTGATACAAAATCCATTATATTAGGTAACCAAATTAATGAATTAAAAAGGTTGTTCGCAAGGGCCACCTTTTTTTATATACCTAGACTACCAATCTTTTTTTGGCTGTTCTGGCGAAGCAGACTTTATCTTGCGAAGTTTATCCTGCAGATTTTTTTCATGCTCCGAAAGAGATTTTAATTTTTCTTCCGCATCACGTTTTGTAATTTTTGAAGGCTGAGGTTTGGGTTGTTGATCCTGGTCCTGTTTTTTATCTTCTTTATTCTGATTTTGTTTTGGCTGTGGCGGTGTTTGCTTTATAGCCCGTTGCAAATTCTGCCTGGCCTCTTCATCATTAGGATCTATCTTAAGCGCTGCTTTATAAGCCGCAATACATTCTTCTAATTTGTTTTGTTTTTGATAAGCTACGCCTTTGTTATAGTAAGCTTTTTCTTTCATCTCGGGTTCTGCAGAAGAGGCAATAACTTCATCGTAATATTGTATGGCATCTTTAGGCTTATCATTTTTGTAAATGGAATTGCCAAGGTTATACTTTGCAATAACGTTGGTATTTTCCTTTTGTAAAGCCTGCTGGTAAGCTAAGGCAGCTTCGCCGTATTTTTTTTGACTGTAGGCGGTATTGCCTTCAATGATTTTACTATTTTGAGAAAAGCCGGTAAATGGTAATGATATAAATCCAATAGTTACCGCTGTTTTAAAAAGAACCTGCGCAATACTTTTTCTTCGTTCTGTGGTGATACTTTCAACCAATAGAAAAAGAATAGCGGCAGCTACAAAATACCAGTAATAATGATTGTATGTAGCTGAAGTTTTGTCAGTAATAGTTGTTGATCCAAGCCCAGATAATTTATTCTCTAGATTATTAACCACCTCATCAGTTGAGGCGAAAAGCTGGTAAATGCCATTGCCATCTGTGGCTATCTGTTGTAGTATTCTTTCATTAAGTCTTGTAACCACAACCTGTCCGTTTTCATCTGTTTTCAATTGGTTGGTCGCACGGTCCATTAATTGTGCACCTTGCGGCGAGCCAATGCCAACCGTGTTGATCACTACGCCAGCCTGGGCAAGTTCTTTGGTAGTTTTAAGTGCTTCCTCATCATGGTCTTCACCATCAGAAATCAGAAGAATTGATTTAAACGTTTTTTCTTTTGTATTGAAGGCCGCATACGACGTGCGCAAAGCCTGGCCGATAACGGTGCCTTGCGTTGGTATATCATCCGGTGTTACAGCAGATAGATACATTTTCGCTGCTGAATGATCTGAAGTCAAAGGCATTTGCACATAGGCCTTACCGGCAAAAATTACAATGCCGATCCTATTGTTCTCCAGGCGATCAATTAATTTACCAATCACTTGTTTTGCCCTATCCAACCGTGTCGGTTTAATATCATCCGCCAGCATGCTATTACTTACGTCCAGAGCAATAATTACATCAATACCAGTACGTTTTATATTATTTTTTCCATCAGGTTTTACAAGTCCGGCCAGGGCTAAGCCGCAACTTACAAATGCAATAACAACGAATATAAATTTGAGATTGAATTTTTTAGGAGAAAAATTTCCGCTAAGCTGTTTTACCAAATGTGGATCGCCAATTTTATCAGACGTTTTTTTCTTCCATCTTAGCAAAAGGAAAAACAATATGAACAAGACAGGCAAAGCTGCCAAGGCGATCAAATATTCAAGGTGCTGAAACTCTAACATTAGGTATGCAATATATAAATATCATGCCTGTGATAGTAGGCCTTTGTAAAAACCGGCTTCATTTAACACAAATAATAGCTTAACAAGAGAGACGAGTTGAAAGTGCACCAGGTACTTTTAGAGACGCCTTATTTCTCGCCTTTGAAAAAGCCAAATTTGGTCAGTATTTTTTTTGTAATAGAAAGTCTTACAGCCGGATCAATCTTGATATCAGGCGTTTTTATAAATGTCACAAAAAAATAGACATGGCGATTCTCTTCTATCCAGCCGGTGAGCCAGCCAATTAGATTATTTTTTTCATCATAGCCGAGGCCGGTTTTATAGCTGAGCTTATACTGCGTGTTATCTTCCTGCAGCATAACATCCCGTACAATTTGCTGGGCTCTTTTTTGAAAGGGAAGTTTATCAAAATATAATTTTTGAAGCAGCCCAAGCTGCTCATCAGGAGAGATTTTTATTTTGTTGTTAAGCCAGAAAGAATCAAGCGGACCTGAAATATTTTTGTCGCCATAGCCAATGGAATCTATCCAAACTTTCATGGTATCATAACCAATACGCCGTGCAACTTCCTGGTAGTAAGGCACCGCAGAGACTTTAAAAGCTTCTTTCATTGTTAGGTTTTTGTTCCACTCCGGGTTTGAGCGAACTTTACCATCCCAGGGGATTACCATTTTTTCATCTACGATAACGCCGATGTGCAGACCAATAAGACTGTTCACAATTTTAAATGTGGATGCCGGTAGAAAACGCTGCGTATCTAAGGCCATGTTGTAGACCGTTATATTGCCATCGCTATTACTCAGCAGGGTGAAACAGCCATCAACTTTGGCTTCATCAAAATATTGTTTCAGGGTGTTATCTATTTTGGCTTTGTTTACCGAGCAGGATTGTAAAACAATTATCAAAAAATATATACCGGCAGTTTTTACCTGGCGAAATGTAATTGAACTCATATTGTCGCTATAGATCTTTCTTTTTATTTTGATACTCAACAGTGGCTTCAAGTGTTTCATAAAATTCTTCTCCATATTTCCTTATAAGTGCTTCTTTTAAAAAAACATAGGTTGGCACTTTTAGTTGTTTACCTAATTTGCAGGCGGCTTTGCAAAGGTCTTCACGTGGCTCATAGTTTACAAGATCGGTTTTGCCATCCCGGCTTTTTGAAATTCTTATAGGAAATAGATGGCAACTTATGGGCTTTTTCCATTTGACCTTTCCATCATAATAAGCCTGTTCAATGCCACATTTTACAATACCATTATTATCTCTTAAACCATAAACACACATACTTCCTTTTATGGTAGGCGTAACCCAGCCAAATTCCTGGTTATAAACATACTTGCCTTGTTGTTCTAACTCTTTTTTTGATTCTTCACTTAGGTAGGGCAATACGATGTCATAAATCTTTTTCAATTCTTTCAGTTCGTTCTTTTCAAGAGGAGCGCCGGCATCTCCATCTACGCAACAACCGCCTTTGCATTTGTTTAAATCACAAACAAATTGCTCATCAACCACCTTGCTGCTAATCAAAGTATTTTTGATAGCTATCATTGCGCAAATATACATGCGGTAGGCAACAAGGGTTGTTCATTTTATAAAGATGAAATTGAAATTAACGCCAGCGCAGTGAGTTAATAAGATGTTTCATATCAGCCTGGAGAAAATCACTAACAGGCTTCAATGAATCTTCATTTGGAGTGGCGTCGAAATATAAGGCACCACGTAAAAAGTGCGTGGTCGTATCTGTAAGAAAAAATTGTTTAGCTGTTGCAACACTTCCGGTAAGTGAAAAGAAGATACCGGACACATTATTGGGCGTATGCATCAGACTATCTTCTATAGAGTAAGCCTTAATATCATTTTTGTAAGTAAGTTTATAAGAATCATCCACTAAGCTTTCAAATGAATTTGCAGCAGTTGAATCTTTATAACCACCAGCCGTTTTTATTTTATATGCAGATGTGCCATTGATATTTTTATAACTGATAAAAATTTTTCCATTGAATTGCGGAAAATCTATGTTGATCCAATACGGGTCATTTAAATTTTTATCGAAGTAGGTGCTGTCTTTTACAATGTTTGCATAAAACGGGTACTCAAAAGAATAAGGAAAACCAGGCTGATCAAATAAACGATATTCTTTTTTAGGAAAATCGACTTTGTAATAACCTTTCTTTTTTGAAGTATAAGTTGAATTACATGAATATAAACAGGCAATTAATAGTGGCGTTACCAGACAGTTTAAAGCGGTTTTAAACGTCATTGTTCAGCTAAAGGTTTGATGATAAGTTTTACTTTTTCAATCCTGTTTTTGGTAATCTCCAAAGGCGTAAACATGAAATCTCCGCTGTTAATATTTTCATCTACCTGTGGAAATTCACCCGCAATCTCCAACACGAGCCCGGCCAACGAATCACTGTCTCCACGGACTTTATCAAAAGTGTCTATCGGAATACCAATGGCTTTACAAACATCATTTATCATCGTTCTGCCTTCAAAAATATATGTAAAGTCATCAATTTTTTTATTGGCACTTTGCTCATCATCAAATTCGTCCTGAATGTCACCAATAATTTCTTCCATAATATCTTCCAGCGTTACAATGCCCGAGGTGCCGCCAAATTCGTCCACCACAACTGCAAAGTGCATACGCTTGTTCCTAAAATCCTGCAACAGATCTTCAATTAGTTTCTGCTCGTGCACATAAAATACCGGGCGCATCAATTTTTGCCAGGCAAAATCATCACTATCAGCCAGGTGTTGTAAAAGATCTTTTGTATGAAGAATACCTAAAATTTCATCCAGGTTATTTTTATAAACCGGCAACCTTGAATAATGCATTTCTTCTACAGTGCTAATTACGTTATTAAAAGGCAAGGTGCTGTCAATACCGCTAACATCCAGCCTGGTACGCATGGTTTGTTTTACGGTAGTGTTACCAAATTTTCTAATGCCTTTCAAAATTTGCTTTTCTTCTGATGACGCTTCATGATCCGGCAACAGATCAATGGCATAATCCAGTTCGGTGTTATCCATGCCATGACTTCCGGGATGAAATTGTTTTTCTATCTTATCACTAAGATCTACCAGCCGTTTACTGGCTCGGAAAAAAATGGTACTAAAAATTTCTATAATGAGTGAAGATGTTGCGGCAAACCAAACCTTGTGGTGTGTAGCCCAAACTTTCGGTAAGATTTCGCCGAATAATACAAGAACAGACGTAACTAAAACAACTTTTATTACGAATGATAACAGGTAATTGAGGTTAAGCCCTTGTATCCAGCTATCGAGTAAAGTATTTGCAATAAGAATGATCCCCAGGTTGACCAAACTGTTTGCAATAAGCATAGAAGCCAGCAAGGTTTTAGGCCGTTCCAGCAAGGTAACAATGCGTTTATAGCCCGGTTGTTTTTTTGTTTTTAAAAGATTAATATCCTTGTGTGTGAGTGAGAAAAAAGCAATTTCAGAACCGGCTATCATGAACGAAATCACAAACAAGACAAACACTGTAAATAACAATATTGAGGTAGCGCCAGGTGTAATAAAAAGAAAATTGAGGAGCAGATGGCAATGGCTTTGCAGGGCCGAAAAAAATTCCAACGCGGTTGTTTTTAGTTAAAGATAACCGGTGTTATGCCGGCGGTTAATTAGGATTTATGATTTTAAAACGGAAGCCTTTCTTCATTGTCTATGGATGATGCGCCCATTTGTGTAACGCTTATCTCATCCGGGATTTTCGTATTATCAAAATCAGGTTTTCTGTCCAGCATGGTAAGATTTTCACCTATTATTTCTGTAGTAGATTTCTTATTGTGATCCTTATCTTCCCAGGTTCGTGTTTTTAATCTGCCTTCAATATATACCAAACTTGTTTTGTGTAAATATTTTTGTGCCAGTTCAGCGAGGCCACGCCACAGCACGACACTATGCCACTCCGTTTGTTGTACCAGTTTACCTGTTCTGTCTTTAAAAGTTTCTGTAGTTGCCAGCGGAAATTTAGCCACGCAAATATTGCCTTCTAAAAACTGGATGTCAGGATCTTTACCCAGGTTACCAATGAGCATTACTTTGTTAATCCCTCTCATCGTTGTAAATAATTAGATAAAGTATTTAAACCGCTTGCGGCAAATTTAAAGATACAGTATAATCTTTCAAAAAGGCGGTTATAAATTTAGGAAAAGGCAGTTGTGAAAGCTCATCAAGCGGTACTAATTTATAGCTATTTATGTCGACAAAATTCTTTAAAGAAGCGATAATAAAAATCCCCGAAACATTCAAATGTGTTAGTTGTTGGCGCATTAATTTCGAAGTTTCAATAATTTTCAATGTCCCTTGTTGATCAATCGCCTTATAGATGGTATCCTGTTTAATATTTTTTAGTTGGAAAACTTTGGAAGTTTCAATAAGAACAAACTCATTCAGGCTATGCCAGATGTCTTTGGTAATTCTTTGTCTTACAAATACTTTCCCGTCATAAATTATAACCAGGTAATTTAAATACCGGTTAGTTTTTATTATTGACTTTTCTTTTACCGGTAGCTGACCAACCAAATTGTTTTTAAAGGCAAAGCATTTTTTTTGTAGCGGACATTCAATACAAAGCGGCTGTTTAGGTTTACAGATCGTTGCCCCAAAATCCATAATAGCCTGGTTGTAAGTAGCGGGAGCAATCTTATCTAAAAGATTATGTGCTAATTCTATAAACAGTTTCTTACCTGTGGTACAATCAATTGGTTGACTAATGCCGAAAAATCTCGCTAATACTCTAAATACATTCCCGTCAATAACAGCATATGGATGATTGTAAGCAAAAGATGCAATTGCCGCGGCTGTGTATGGGCCAACGCCTTTCAAGGCCAAAATATTCTCATAATTAACAGGGAAAATGCCTTCCAGATCATTTACAATTAACCTTGCTGTATATAAAAGATTTCTGCACCGGCTATAGTAACCAAGACCTTCCCATAATTTAAAGACCTTTTCATCTTCCGCATGTGCAAGTGCTGTTATCGTCGGAAAATTCTCAACAAACCTTTGGTAGTAGCCAAGGCCTTGTTTTACCTGCGTCTGCTGTAATATAATCTCACTTATCCATATTTTATAGGCGTCCTTTTCCTGTTTCCAAGGCATTGGGCGGTTGTTGTGCGTTGCGTTCCAACTTAAGAGTTCCCTGGTAAAATATTTGCCATTTTTAAAATTCTTTTTTATCATGAACTATTTATAACTTATTGCTAATGAGTACTGATTTACAATAAAGATTTGTACTTTCGTAGTGAACCTATTTAAGCTACTCGTGAAAAATAATATTTTAATCAATATTAAAATTCGTTATGAGAAAAGCAGATTTAATCAATCAAATTTCTGAAAAAACAGGTATTCCCAAAGTAGATGTATTAGTTACTTTGGAAAATATGTTTAAAGAGGTAAAAGCTACACTTGGCAGAGGCGAAAATATTTATATAAGAGGATTTGGAAGTTTCATCACGAAAAAAAGAGCTGCAAAAATCGGTAGAAATATAAAAAAGAACGTAGCTGTAGAAATACCTGAGCATTACATCCCGGCTTTTAAACCCGCCAAAGAATTCATCCAGGAAATAAAAAGTAAGGCTGAAGCCGGTCAAAAATTTCCTTCGTCAACCCAAGATGAAATTGCTGATGAAGGTGAATAGTGCGTACTATCTAATACCTTTGCAGGCTTAATTATGCTTTTGCAAATTCATCATCTATTTTGAAAAAAATTATTCTGCCCTCCGTAATCGGGTTAGTTTTTCTATTGGTTTTAATTGTGTTTGGCAAAACAGCAAAAGAAAGGTCATATACCGCGATACCTAAATCGGATAAACCAGCTTTTGCTATCACAGGGCACTTAAATGCCGAAAAAAGTAAACTTTCCGCAACACAAGCGTTGGCAATATCTAAGCTGGAAAATTCAATTTCACGTGGCGACGTAATCGCCCAACAAATGAAAGTGTATTATCAGCTGGCCGATTTTTGGAAGGATTCGGCTAAATCCTTTCCGGGATATGCCTATTATACAGCAGAAGCTTCTAAGTTGGTTAATTCGGAAAAAACCCTCACCTTTGCTGCCCGTTTATTTTTAGGTAGACTAAAACACGAAAGTGATGAAAGTTTAAAAATATGGGAATCAGAGTCTGCTGTTGATCTTTTTGAAAAAGCTTTGCAGCTAAATCCAAATAACGATTCTTTAAAAGTTGATTTGGGAAGTTGTTACGTTTATGGCAAGGGAATGATCGGCGATGCTGCTGAAACTATGAAAGGCATCCAAAAATTGCTTGAAGTGGTTAGAAAAGATTCTAGCAATATGGAAGCACAGATGGTGTTAGGTGTTGGCGGTGTTATTTCCAGGCAATTTGATAAAGGCTTAGAACGTCTTAACAAAGTAGTAAAAGCAGAGCCTGGTAATCTTGAAGCAGTATCGTGGCTGGCAGATGGATATGCTGCAAAAGGGGATAACGTTAATGCAGTTAAATG
>JBDSRT010000385.1:0-7362 GCA_039929165.1 Ginsengibacter sp. | reverse complement strand
GGGACCATAAACAATGGTTTTTTCATTATAAGCCATAGTAACGAGATCGGGTACCGGTGTGCGGGCCAGCTCGGCTAAAGCCACAACTGCAGCGAGCTTCATTGCTTCGTTAATTTGTGTTGCTCTTACATCAAGCGCTCCCCTAAAAATGTATGGAAAGCCCAAAACGTTATTTACCTGGTTAGGAAAATCACTTCTGCCGGTAGCCATTATTAAGTCTTTCCGTGCAGATGTTGCCAGCTTATAGGATATCTCCGGATCGGGATTAGCCATGGCAAAAACGATCGGATTTTTAGCCATGCTTTTTACCATATCAACCGTAACCACATCACCAACACTTAAGCCGATAAAAACATCAGCGTTCCTAATCGCCTGGTCAAGCGTTAGCTCTTTATTTTTGACAGATGTTGCAAAATGAATTTTATTCTCATCAAGATCTGTTCTACCGGAATGTATAACGCCGGTTTTATCAAACATGACAAAGTTTTCAGGATCGGCACCTAAGGTTCTATAAAGTCGAACACACGCCATGGCTGCGGCGCCGACACCATTCACTACAAATTTTACTTTCTCAATTTGTTTTTTCTGAAGGTCAAGTGCATTAAGGAGTGCAGCAGCGCTAATGATAGCTGTGCCATGCTGATCATCGTGCATTATTGGAATATTCAATTGTTCCCGCAACTGTTTTTCAATGTAAAAACATTCCGGCGCTTTAATATCTTCAAGATTAATTCCCCCGAATGTAGGCTCCAGTGACCGTACGATCTGTACAAACTTATCAGGATCTTTCTCGTTAATCTCTATATCAAAAACATCGATATCTGCAAATATTTTAAACAACACACCTTTGCCTTCCATAACTGGTTTACTGGCTTCCGGACCAATATCGCCAAGACCAAGAACAGCCGTGCCGTTGCTGATAACGCCAACCAGGTTTCCCTTTGCAGTGTATTGATAAACGGCTTCAGGATTGTCTTTGATTTCCAAACATGGCACTGCCACGCCGGGTGAGTAAGCCAGAGAAAGATCACGTTGTGTTTTAGTAGATTTTGTGGGAACTACTTCTATTTTACCAGGCCGTCCTTTAGAATGGTAATCAAGTGCATCCTGCTTGCGGATTTCTTTTTGCATAAAGTGTTTTTAATAGGCCAAAACTTAATTATGCCTACACTGCAATGATTTTGAGGTAAAGATAATAGTTAAAAATCTATGTAATGACCTTTGCCGTGGCGCCGATAAATGCCATTATACCCATGCCGGTTTCAATGGCGCTTTCATCGATATTAAAGAGTGGTGTGTGCACATTGGCGGTAATACCCTTACTTATATTGCCAACGCCAAGTCTAAAAAAGCAGGCAGGGATAAGGTGAGAATAAAACGCAAAATCTTCAGCACCCATGCGGATCTCAGTTTCTGATACATTTGATTCGCCCATGTAATTTTTAGCAAGATTGCTGGCTTCCTGTGTAAGCATTTCATTGTTTAATACGAATGGATAACCAACATCAACTAATGCATCAATTGTAGCACCGCTGGCATTAGCTAATTGCTCACATTGTTTCTTAATCAGGTCGTGTGCTTTGAAGCGCCAATCTTCATCCATTGCCCGAAAAGTACCCATCAACTTAACCTGCGAAGGAATTACATTAGTTGTATTTCCGCCCTGTACCGAAGTGATGGATAATACAGATGGATTGAACGGATCATTATTACGACTGATGATCTGCTGCAGATTTACAATTAATTGCGCAGCAACTAAAATGGTATCGACTGTAAGATGTGGAGAAGCTGCATGCCCGCCTTTGCCAGATATAGTAACATAAATTTCATCAGCACTCGCCATAACTTTCCCGCTTCTAAAACTTAGTTTTCCAATTTCGAGACCTGGATGAACATGTAAAGCAAAGATGCCTTGTGGCGCAGGATTTTCAAGGACACCTTCTTTTATCATAAGACTTGCCCCGCCGGGATTACGTTCTTCTCCCGGTTGAAAAATAAGCTTTACTGTGCCTTCCCATTCATCTTTTAGTTCCTGTAAAATTTTTGCGGCGCCCAATAAACACGTGCTATGTACATCATGGCCGCAGGCATGCATTATACCTTGTGTTTGAGACTTGTATTCAATATTATTTTCTTCGTGTATTGGCAACGCATCAAGGTCCGCCCGAAGAGCAATCACCCTTTCAGATGGCTTACCTTCTATGATACCAACAATACCGGTATTTGCCAAAACTGTATAAGGAATCTTCAGCTTATCTAGTTGCTGCTGAATGTACTTTGATGTTTCAAATTCTTTAAAACTTAATTCCGGGTGGCGATGCAGATGTCTCCGTACTTCGATAAATTCATCTGTATAATTTGCAGCAAGCTGCTTTACTTTTTCTTTGATCATACGCTACATATCATTTCATCAAAAATAAAAAAAGAGTTTCGGTGAAGAAACTCTAATTATTACATGAAATGAATTTTATTGATTATTCTGCTTGTTCCTCTTCTTTTTCTGGCTTCACCTCAATACGCTCCGAAACAATATAAATGGAAGCTCCATCCATCATTCTGCTCACCTGCTTTCGATATTTCTCAGCTTCTTCCCTGGTTTTAAAATTTCCAAAACGAAGCTTTACGTATGGCAACTGGAAGAACATATAAGTTTTTTGTTCAGGGAAACGCTGCAACAATTTTGATTTGGTCTGCATTGCAAGATCACGATCGTTTGTGCTTAACACCTGTAACCTATAACCCATCGCCGATCTTGCTGCCATCTTTGCGGCGGTTTCATTAATCTCAGCATATTTTTTCTCAAGCGCATCAAGCCTGTAATCCTTATGTACAAACACTTTTGGAGAATCGTGTGCAGTGTCTGCAACTTGTGTGAAAGACTTGAGTGATACAAAAAGGAAACAAAATATAAAAACGTATTTCATTGGTTAAAGGTGTTTTAAAATACCAGTTTAAGCTGAGATGAAGATATGGTTTGCAGGGTTGTAACCGCTAAAGATTTTTATATAAATATTAGCCAAGTTTAGCAGCGTTTGATTCGTTAATAATATTTACACTGCTACTGCAACCGATTCTGTTTGCCCCTGCTTTGATAAGCTTAATGGCGAAATCATAAGTTTTAATGCCGCCACTGGCTTTGATCTTTATGTGCTTACCACAATTTTCCCTGATCAGTTTCACAGCTTCTACAGATGCGCCCCTTTCTGCATAACCAGTTGATGTTTTTATATAGTCCACACCTGCTACACTATATAAGTTGCAGCACTTAATTATTTCATCGTTAGTAAGTATGCCGGTTTCAATGATTACTTTAATAACTTTTTGTTTGCCCTGGATGATGGGTAAAATTGTATTGATTTCATTAGCCAGATATTGCCAATCATCGTTTTTAAGTGCGGTAATGTTAATTACCATATCAAGTTCATCGGCACCATCTACAAGTGATAAAATTACTTCTGCAACTTTAGCTTCAATGGCGCTATAACCAAAAGGAAAACCAATGACAGTGGCAGTTTTAACTGGCGAATTTTGTAAAAGCTCTTTCGTTTTTTTTATAAAAATTGGTGGTATACAGACGGCGGTAAATTTGTAGTCAATTGCTTCCTTACAAAGTTGTTCAATATTGCCTAAAGTGGCTGTAGGCTTAAGCAGAGTATGGTCTATGTATGCAGCAAGGTTGTCTATTATTTTAATATCTTTCATCAATAAAATACAACACTCTGCAAAAACTACACCTACTTCAATTTATCTTATATCACCACAAAACATATTTATTAAATGAGTTTAAAATCACTTGATAAGCCATTGTTGCTTGCCTGTTTATTGGTTGCAGCCAATATTGCCTGCGCTCAAATAACCTTCCCGGTAAATGGCATTGCAGAACCCTCGCAAAAAACTTACGCTTTTACCAACGCAACTATTGTTAAGGATATTAATACAACACTCACTAATGCAACCCTGGTATTTAGCAATAAAAAGATAACAGCCGTTGGAAATTCCGTTACTGTACCAAAGGAAGCCATAGTAATTGATTGTAAAGGCAAATACATCTATCCGTCATTCATAGATATATATAGTGATTATGGTATTGCGGCAGCTGCTAAAACAACTACAACCTCATCTTCAAATATATCACAGCTCGCTACCAGCAATAATGGCGCTTACGGCTGGAACCCTGCTATTCGTGCAAATGTGAACGCTGTTGAATTGTTCAATACAGATGAGTCTAAAACTGGATCATATCGTGAAGCAGGTTTTGGTACAGTGCTTACGCACCAAAAGGATGGTATTGCCAGGGGCACAGCGGCACTCGTTACGCTTGCTAATCTTGCTGAAAATTTCGTAGTAATAAAAGACAAAGCGTCTGCTAATTATTCTTTTAGCAAAGGCAGCTCAACTCAGCCTTACCCGCAATCTATAATGGGTTCAATAGCCTTATTGCGTCAAACCTATATTGATGCGGAATGGTATAAAAATAAACCAGCTGAGGAAGGCACTAACCTGAGTTTGCAGGCCTGGAACAACAATCAAAATCTGCCACAAATTTTTGAAGCCAATGATAAATGGAATGATCTGAGAGCCGACCGTGTAGGCGATGAAGCCGGGGTACAATACATTATAAAAGGCGGCGGAAATGAATACCAGCGCTTAAAAGAAATAGCTGCTACAAAAGCCACTTTTATATTACCGCTTAATTTTCCGCAGGCAATAGATGTTGATGATCCCAATGATGCACGATATGTTACGCTGACCGACATGAAACACTGGGAAATGGCACCGGGCAATGCAGCCGCCTTTGAAAAAGCAAACATTCCCTTTTGCCTAACTACAGCAGATCTCAACGATACTAAATTATTTTTAGCTAACCTGCGCAAAGCAATCAATGCGGGTTTATCAGATAAAAAAGCTTTAGAAGCCTTAACTAAAACACCCGCTTCTGCCTTAAAGGTTTATGATATTGTAGGTAGCCTGGATGTTGGAAAACTTGCAAACTTCCTGATCACTTCCGGGCCATTGTTTAATGAAAAAACAATGATCATCCAAAACTGGATACAGGGTGAAAAATATACCATTAAAGATGATGCAGTAAACAATATCGCCGGTACATATGCTTTAGAGATCATCTCGGGTTCAGGGACAATTAATTACACGTTAGTTGTAAATAGCAGTAGCGATGTAAAAGTTATTAGCCGTGATACACTGGCTACTAAATTTAGTTTTGATGGCAAGCTGGTAAAGATCAATTTCTCTCCCGTTACTCTGAGTAAAAACAGACCGGCAGCAGATTCTGCAAAGGCAGTCGATTCATTAAAATCTAAAGCCAGACCGGTACCTATTGATTCTGCCACAATGGGTACAACGCCAAACCCAAATGAAATTAATCCGCCGGACGATCAAAAGCCTGTAGATGAAACAAAATCTTTGTTGCCCGGAGGCAAAACACTGCCTTCAACGAATATTGGTCCATCTATAAGATTAAGTGGTGTTAATAATGGCAACGTTTGGCAGGGCAATGGCACCGACACTGCCGGTAATGCTGTTTGGTGGAGTGCTACCTTAATAAAAGCAATACCGCTAAAGGTTGATTCAATAAAAAAGAAGGAAGTTTTAAAAACGGGCAATGTCACTTATCCCTTTAATGGTTATGGTTGGGAACAGATGCCTGCGCAGGAAAATATCTTAATTAAAAATGCAACGGTATGGACGAATGAAAAAGAGAATAAATTGCTAAACACTGATGTACTTATCAGCAAAGGAAAAATTACGCAGATAGGGAAAAATTTGTCTTCATCAAATGCAAAAGTGATTGATGGTACAGGAAAGCATTTAACGCCAGGTATTATTGATGAACATTCGCATATCGCTGCATCTTCCATAAATGAAGGCGGGCAATCTGTTACGTCTGAAGTGAGAATAGGCGACAATTTAAATCCTGACGACATTAATATTTACCGGCAGTTAAGCGGTGGCGTTACAACTTCTCATATTTTACATGGGTCTGCAAATACCATTGGTGGACAAACGCAACTGATCAAATTAAGATGGGGCGCTGATGATGACCAATTGAAGTTTGCCAATGCAGATCCTTTTATAAAATTTGCTTTAGGCGAAAATGTAAAACGCACTACCAGAGCGAACAATACCCGATTCCCTGATACCCGTATGGGTGTAGAAGAAGTTTTGATGGATGCCTTTACAAGAGCCAAAGATTATATGAAGGCCAGGGAAGCGGCGCTTAATAGAAAAAATAAAAATGTGGCCTTTCGCCGTGACCTTGAGCTGGATGCCTTAGCTGAGATCCTGAATAAAAAACGCTTTATCACTTGCCACTCCTATGTGCAAAGTGAGATAACCTCTGCAATGAGAGTGGCGGATAAATTTGGTTTCACCTTCAACACCTTTACACACATATTGGAAGGCTATAAAGTAGCAGATAAAATGAAAGCCCATGGTGCTAACGCTTCAACCTTTAGCGATTGGTGGAATTATAAAATGGAAGTGGTAGATGCCATTCCGCAAAATCCCTCGCTCATGCAAAGAGTGGGGTTGAATGTTGCCATAAATTCTGATGATGCAGAAATGGCAAGACGGCTAAACCAGGAAGCAGCCAAAAGTATTAAGTACGCTGGTATGAGTGAAGAAGATGCTTTAAAGATAATTACACTCAACCCGGCTATCATGCTGCATATAGCAGATAAAGTTGGCAGCATTAAGGTCGGTAAGGATGGAGACGTTGTCTTGTGGTCAGATGATCCACTGAGCATTTATGCAAAAGTTGAAACAACTATTGTTGACGGTATTATTTATTTTGATAAAGAACAGGACAAATTATTACGCCAAAATATAAAGGCCGAACGCAACCGCCTTATTCAAAAAATGAGTGGTGAAAAAAAGACCGGCGGACCAGTAACACCGCCTGTAGCAAAGCCTGAAGTGCTTCTGCATTGTGAAGATGAAGGCGATTATTTTTCCGGCATTATTGAAAACAACAATTAGTTGCTAACTACAAATTCTATTTAATGAGAAAGTATATCCAGCTTTTAATATCCTTTGTTTTATTGGTGCAAATTATTAAGGCACAGGAAACGATTTATCCGGCAAAAGAAAATATTGGAAAGTTTTACCTGGCACATGCAACAATCCATGTAGGTAATGGCCAAATTATAAATGATGGTACAGTAAGAGTATCTAGTAAGAAGATTGAAAGTGTCGGCGCAAACATACCTATTGAAACAGATGCAAAAGTGTACGACCTTAAAGGCAAACATATTTATCCTGGCCTAATAAGCCCTATCAGCAACCTTGGGCTTAAGGAAGTTGCTAATGGTGTAAGAGGCACAAATGACTATAATGAATTGGGAG
>JBDSRT010000384.1:0-4941 GCA_039929165.1 Ginsengibacter sp. | reverse complement strand
CCGAAGATTTTTGTCAAAAGAAATGCGTCAACTACCGAGAAGTGACGCAAGGAAAGAAGCTATTAAACATGATGTAAGACAATGTCTTTTATCATCACAAACATACAGTGAATTCGAGGCTTTAATGAAGCAAAAAAATTACCAGGTATTAAAAAGCAGAGGCATTGCTTTCATTGATAGTAAAGCTGTCTATGTAAAAGGAAGTGCGCTTGGTTATTCTCTCGCAAAAATTGACAAGATATTAGACTTAGCACAGCAACAAAAAGAAATTGTGCTTACAAAACCGGCTAATAATAATTTTAATCAAAAGCAATCAATAAAGTCTTATGAAACACCGGACAAAACCTTTGATAAAGAAGAACGAACAAACACAAATAGTCAAATGAATAAAGTGGTGGAGGATTTACTTAAACCAACACACAGCAATCAAAATGTTCCATTTGAATTGATTAAAAAAAGGACGAAAAGAAAACGTTCACAACACTTATAACGCAACTTATAGTCATGGAAAAAGAAATCATAGAAACCGTGTTAACAGAGATGTTAGGTGAGCTACAACAGATAAAGAAGTTAAGTACCGATAATACAAATGTTGCCATAGAAAATGCAAACAGGTTAATTGCTATTGAGAAGAAAATGCAAAGCGCACAAGCTACAAAACCTGAGATTAACACACAATCTATCGAACATCTTATATATTCAGGCCTGCAACGAATTAAGGAAACAATTGATAAAAAACCAACACCCGTAAAACGTGAATTCCGCATACTTCTTTTTCCGACGTATAATGAGAAGGAGTACTACCGTATAGTATTCGGACGGATAATTGCCTGGTTAGTGTTACTTGTTATTGTAAAATATTTATACTTATTAGGAAGTGCATGGATAGCGGCGCATTAGTAAACTATAAAATCTTTAAAGATTAGTTCAAATAACAACTCCAAACTTGACATTTTAGATAGCAAAGCAACTCGTCTTAATTTATTAAAAAAAAAATCTAATTACTACCCGCTTTATCATTCCCTTATTCAGCAATGATTTAATAAGCATGCAAATGGAAGATATGGTAGTTTATCCTGATACAATAAAACAGTACTTTATCATATTTAACATTCAAAGATAAATTAGAAATTAGCAGAAGTCAGATTCTTTATAGAAGCCTGCATTTTATTTTGCACAAAAACTGCTAAACGATTTTGCCAAGTCTTTTTTGAGTGTTTTGAGAACTTTATATTCGTAGATATAGTTCCCGGCTTAAGAGTTATTAAGGCTAAGTAGACTGATTAACTTTTGCAGCGGCAGCTTTCGCACGGGTAAGCAAACGTAGTTCACCCGCCTTTTCAGTAAACTCAGCGAAAGCTGGTGTGGGGCCAAGCCATCGCAATTGGTTAATATCCTTAAATAGCGGTGCATCTGTTTTTAAAGTTGCCAGGTGTTTAAACAACAAGGCTTGTTTAAGTTGGCCTTCCAGCACGTTCTTTGGGAACGCTTCAATTGGCCCATATTGATTTAACAGACGCATTGCGCTGACTTTGCCGATGCCTGAAATGCCCGGATAACCATCTGCATTGTCGCCAACTAATGCAAGAAAGTCGGGGATCAATTTTGGACTAACACCGAATTTTTTGAGCACTGCCTTTTCATTCCGAACTTCTCCGGTTCTCTGGGCTATCTGCACTATGCGGTCTTCACTTACGCATTGAGCAAGGTCTTTATCCGGCGTCCAGATACACACTTTGTCTACTTTAGCATCAGCGGCGGCAAGGTGTGCGGCAGAGGCAAGCGCATCATCTGCTTCCAGGTCAATCATTGGCCACAAAACAACGCCCATCAGCCCTAATGCTTCTTCCAATGGAGTAAATTGTGCAAGCAGTGCCGGTTCTATTCCCTCTCCTGTTTTATAGCCAGGCCATAGCTTGTTGCGAAACGATTCAATAACGTGATCAGTGGCTACACCAAGGTGAGTAGCGTCTTCTTCTATCATTTGCAATATACCGTTAAGTACACCCACGGTAGCGCCGAATGGCTTGTCCTTGCCTTTGTTGAACCTGCGCTGACCATAGAAGTGCCGGAAGAGTTCATAAGTGCCGTCGATGAGATGAACAATCATGGAATAGAAGCTATGGTTACTGAATAAAATATATATTAAGCAAATCTAACCACCAATTATTATGAAGAAGTGCCTGATAAATTATCACTTTACATATTTTCTGTCCTTACTAGTAGTGAACGTTAGTAAAAGAACCAACCCCGGTTACTCTTAATCTAAATCATTAATGAAACTTTTGCCCATTCGAGAGCATGTCAATAATCATCTTAATTCGTTTCTCTTTTGTTTCCGGTTTTTTTGCAGTTTGAAGTCGCCACCCAATCGCATATTTATTTGCTTTATTTAATGTTTCAAAAAATGCTTTTGCTTTTGTATTCTTAAGCATTTGTTTCATAAAATCGTCTGGCATCTGCATGTCTTTGGGAGAGTCATAGGCCTTTGTCCATCTTCCATCAGCTTTTGCCTTTTCCACTTCTTCCAAACCAGGTGGTCGCATTTTTCCAAGTGTTGTAAGCCGTTCAATATTATTAGTATTAATTTTTGACCATATACTTCTTGCCCCTCTTGGAGTAAACTTTTGTATCCAGGATTCATCATCGTATTTATTAGCTTGCCCGTCAATCCAGCCATAGCAAAGCGCTTCATCTACAGCTTCCTTATATGTTATGGTTACTCTACCGGAATCTTTTTTAAAAAACCTTAACCAGATTCCAGTGACCTTGTTGTGGTTTTTAGCAAGCCACTTTTCAAATGCGTTTGATGTTTTGAAAGCCAGGACTTTCATTTCTTTATTTTCAGACTTTTGCATACAAGCTCATGTTGAAATAAATCAAATCCTTTTACTTTAAGATAATCGAAGCATTTGTAAACTGTTTAGGCGTGGTTTATTGTTTCAAATAAAGAAAGCTATTACTTTTTACTTAATTGCTTTACACTGATGTAATACATCTTCTCAATTTCTGCCGCATTAAAGAGCTGCGCTTCTTTCTCGTTGATTGGCCTTGTTTTCCATGAAGATGAAGGCAAAATTTTAAGCTTGCTATTTTCATCCTTTAATACAAGTGGAAGATCAAACCCCGCGATGCAATTCGTATAACGATAGGTGACAAATTTTTTATCACTGCTGAAATAAAATTCAAATCGAGGTATGTCGATATTTCTTAGATACTGATTGAATACTTTAGTGTAATCATAACCAGCCTGTTTACTAATAAAGTTCTCTACCTGCAATGAGGTAACGGTTTTGTGGTAAAAGGTTTTATTTAAACCTCTTAATATGTCCCTGAACAAGGTATCATTATCCATGCTGTGCCTGATGCTATGCAGCATACTTCCGCCTTTGTTATACATATCACCACCACGCCCCAGTCCAAGGTCATCATTAACCAAATAAAAACCAATCACAGGAAAAGCATTTCCTATATTTTGCATGGACCCGGACATGTACTCATTTCCGGCTTTATTGCCGTACCAATAATCAGTGAACAATGCTTCACTATACATGGTAAAACCTTCATGCACCCACATATCCGCAATATCGTTGGTAGTTATATTATTACCAAACCACTCGTGGCCGCTTTCATGCACAATAAGTTCATCGAACTTTAGCCCCCAGCCTGATCCTGAATAATCCTGTCCTAAATAGCCATTCATGTATTGGTTGCCGTAAGCCACTGCACTTTGGTGCTCCATACCCAAGTGAGGTGCATCAATAAGTTTATATCCATCTTCATAAAAAGGATAAGGACCATACCAATACTCAAAGGCCTTCAGCATGTTGTTAACATTGGGAACCATATGCGCTTTAGCCCGCTGCACATTGTACCCCAGCACCCAATAGTTAACATCCAATTTACCTTTGCTGCCATTATATATGTCACTAAAATTTTCGTATTTGCCAATGTAAGGGATGATCTCGTAATTGTTGATGGGATTAACAACAGCCCAGGTGTAGCTTACTGTGCCGTCATTATTGTTATGCTTTAATTGCAGGCGGCCGTTGGCAACACCTACCAACGTATCAGGAACGATCATAGTAATTGAAGCGCCTTTATCCGGCTCATCGCTTTGGTGATCTTTACAGGGATACCAGATACTAGCCCCAAGCCCCTGGCATGCTGCACTCATCCATGGGTTACCGACACTATCTTTAGCCCATATCCACCCTCCATCCCATGGCGGCATCGTTGCTTCATGCACCTTGCCATGATAAAAAACAACAACTGAATTAATGGATGATTTCTTTTGTTTGGGAACGTTGATGTGCCAGGCGTTTCCTTCTTTTGTAAAATTTAATTTGCGGGATGCATTAAACTGAACACTATCGATCACCAATGGTTCCTGCAAGTCTACCTGCATAAAGGCAGGGTAGCTATCGCTTGTAACTTCGTACTGCAATATATTTTTACCACTGATAGTTTTGTTGGGATAATCAGGCTTTACGGTAATATCATAATGCAACACATTCCACCATGCCCTTTCGGCATTAATAGATCCTCTTAATGTGTCCGCTTTTGTAAACTTGGTTTTAATGTTTTCATTTATATAAGATGCTAATTGCTGCCTTGTAACATTATTAAACTGCCTGTACACATAGCCCTTAAAAAGGTTATAGAGCGATGTATCTCCAAGAGATGGCAATGCCTTTACCCGGGCTAATTCATTTTCAAATAAAGTTGCGGCGGCACTGAGATTGCCTAATCTGCTACCTACAAACATTTCTTTTTCAGTTTGATTTAATGGTGCCATTGCTGAAATAAAAAATTGCATGTAGTTTTTATTAATATCCCCCGCAGGCTGCAATTTAACCTTTGCATAAGATGCCAGTTCAGCAATACCAACTTTAATAAAAGCGGGAGCGCCACCTTTTAAATGTTTAAAAACAGTATCCG
>JBDSRT010000383.1:0-10243 GCA_039929165.1 Ginsengibacter sp. | reverse complement strand
TAGTTAAATGCAAATAAGGCCGCATAAATTAATTTTGGATGGCAAGGTATATTAACCGGACGAGGCCTTAAAAGATATTATACAACCGGGCGTTAACGGTTTGAGATGGTAAAATGATTGAAAGAATAAATGGCATCGTTTACGATTAATCCTTCATTAAATGGGTATTAAAACCTGCAGCTACTAATTGCTCATAAGCAGCCCAAACATTATCCGGAATATGTTGATACACCTGGAAACCTTTTGCGGGGTAATATTTTATACGTTGCAGATCGCCTACCATGATATTGATCACTTTTTCCATCGTAATTTCCGTCGTAGGATAGTCTCTAAAAGATATTCGTGGCGATGTAACCAGCAAAGCCTTGTCGGGCCAATGCTTTTTGAAGGTTGCCAAGGCACGTCGTTCCATGTATGGCTTTTGTACCACAATAAAGCTTTGCGGTTCGAGGCCGTTATCTTTTAATAATCGTTGCGTAAACAAAATATTTTCACCCGTGTTAGTAGACTGATTCTCGATAAGAATTTTATCTTTTGGAACACCTTTAGCTATCGCAACAGCAGCGAAAATTTCCGCTTCTTTTTCGGTCCATATGTTCTTAGTAAAATTGCCTAAACCGCCGGACATTACCAGCAAAGGCGCAAAGCCTCCAATATAAAGTTCTGCTGCACGTTCCGCAACACGATGATCATGACTTCCTAAAGCAAGGATGCAATCACTTTTTTTGCAGTTGGTGATTAACGTTATGATAATTCCAAAGTATTTCAGCTAAGGCAAGATGTTCAGTAGTTATCACAATATCTAGTATAAGCGGGTATAAAATTCTGGCTTGAATGTAAAATGACTAATTATTGAAACGGCTCACCCCAAATTGTTATTACTAAATGTCTTTGACTGCCATGATTACGATGTTCACATAAATAAATACCCTGCCATGTACCAAGCGCCAACCTTCCACTATTCACGGGTATAAGAACTGATGCGCCGAGCAAAGAACTTTTTACATGAGCCGGCATATCATCGCTGCCTTCAGTGTTATGGATGTAGTCTTTATCGTTTTCAGGTACAAGTTTATTGATAATAGTTTCAAAATCTTTTCTTACCGTCGGATCTGCATCTTCGTTGATTGTTAAAGATGCAGAAGTATGTTGTATGAAGACCTGGCACATACCTGTTTTAAATTCTGATAGGTGCGGCACAGCCTCTAAGATGCCTTCAGTAATTAAATGATAGCCACGTTTCATTGCAGGCAAAGTGATGCTGTGTTGATGCATTATCATCCTCCTTAGTGTTTTGCTGAATCATTAATCATGATCGTTTTGCCGCTGGCAGCTGACCTTCTCGCCGCATCTAAAATTTGTACAGTTGTAATGTTGGTCGGCAATGCATATAATCCATTTTCGGGTACAGTTATTTTTTTATTTAGCACATCGGCCAGGTAAGAAAAAGGATCTTCGTAAACCGGGATGTCTGCTGCAGTAACAGTCTTCTCAGTATCCTGTTTGTTGCCTGCAAGCCTTGTACGCAAGGCAGTAGCATTAATAGTTTTTATGTAGCCGGAATCACCATATACTTCCATGTCTTTTCTGCCGAAAGGCCAGTTCCAGGAAGCCTGAATAATACATTGCGCCGAAGGATAGCTAACTATAATTGTGGCTTCATCATCAACCTTAGGATATATACTGGGTTTAAATTGTTGCGTTACCGCTGTTACTGAAATTGGTTTTTCACCGTGCATCAACCAGGTCATCAGGTTAGCACCATAACAACCGAAATCTATTAAGGCGCCTCCACCATTTTGTACCGGATCGGTAAGCCATGAAAAGAATTCCTTTGTCACACCAATCTCTTTAGGACCTTCATGTCCATCATGTATCACTACCTTTTTAATCTTCCCAATTGCATTACTATCATTTATTAAACTATACGTTTTAGCTGTTGTTGGATACCATGACGTTTCAAAATTGGTAAGCAATAAAATGTTGTTTTTTTTTGCTAAATCTGCCATTTTCAGTGCCTGGTCATAAGTTGTAGCTAAGGGCTTTTCTACCATCACATTTATATGTCTTGGAGCAGCAGCTTCCACAACTTTATAATGATCAAGCACAGAACCAAAAGCCAGTACCGCTTCAGGCTTTACTACATCAAGCATTTTATTAAGATCATTATAAATTAAGGCATTGTCAAAGCCGTATTTTTTGGCATAGCGTTGTGCAAGTTCATTATTAGATTCATAAATACCGGCAATAACTACGTCTGGCTTTTTTCGGCTTAATATCCAGCCAACATGGTCATGGGATAAACCTGCAATTGCAACACGGATAGGCTTTGTACCTGTAGTTTGAGCAAGTAATGTATTGCTGGTAAGCAGGCAGCATGCCAGCAGGAGTGTGGTTATAAATTTCAACTTTTTTTGGGCTCTCATGTTTTAATTATTTAAGATTTTGCAAACAAACATTCATTTAAAGATAATAGTGATTTATCATTACGGGATATGTAAAAAGCTTATCAGGAAATTTCAGCAGTATAATTTATTGAGAGGAAAGTGATCTGGAACGCTTACATACTTTTTATTACAAAAGCTGTTGCATTGATAAATGGTTTAATTTAAGTCTTCAATTATAATGACGGTGGTCAGCATGTTAATGACACGAAAATATTACCTGGCACTGAAAAAAGGTAACGCTAAGCCCCCATTTACTAACCAAAAGTATGAAACATGAAAGACCATCTATGTAAACTGACGCTCCGTATCGCATTAGTTCTATTTGCCGGGACGATGTTTTATAATACTTCTGCGCAGTGGGTAAGAAAAAAAAATGCCATTAAAAGCAGATCTGAACTTGCACAAACGGTTGTGTACAATTCTAAAATATACTGCTTCATGGGGTTCGATTCATCAAGAAACACTATCCCAAGTTCAGAAGTATATGACCCTTCAACAGATACATGGAAAAGTCTGGCGTCGATACCTTCCAGTGCTTCTATGACACACCAGGGAACTTTATTAATAGATAATACAGTTTGGCATATTGGAGGCCGCTTAGGGAAAAACCCCGGTCCGCTTACCAGTGCAATATGGATATATAACATTAGCACTAACACATGGTCCCGTGGCCCGGATGTAATCGATCCTGCCACTGGTAAAACTCTACCTATAGCAGGCTCAGGCGTGGTATTATTGGGGCGGGTCATTCACATATTCGGAGGCTTCACACCTACTGCCTGCACCAACGACCAGGACAAATACCACTTAACACTGGATGTAGACACATGGCTTGCTAATCGATCTTTACCGGCGCAATGGAAAAATAATTTGAAACCAATGCCTTTAAAAAGGAACCATGTGAGTGGCGTAGTACTTGGTGGAAAGATTTATGCCTTTGGAGGACAATTGGATCATGATTGCGGTAGCGCTACAGAAATAACCTATTGTCATGTATACAATCCATCAACTAATTCATGGGCTAAGCTACCATCCTTACCTTCAGCTCGTTCACATGCAGAAGGGTCAACATTTGCCGTAGATGGAAAAATTTATATGGTAGGAGGGCAGGGTAGTAATGGAGGTTCAACGGATAAGGTTGCTATTTTTGATCCGGCAGGTAATTACGGTGCTGGAAAGTGGGTAGAAAATACAACGCTTACCTTACCTTACGTCAACGAGGGACTATCTGCGACGATTCTTGGCTCTAAATTCATCATTCACCACGGCGGGCGGGGTACCAGCAAATATCCGCAAAAAGCAACCTATTCCAGAACAGTAACACGTATGCCGGTTTACAAACTGGGTTTTCCTTCCGAATGTTTATCATTCACAACAACAACAGGCAAAGTTGTTAAAGGCAACACCTGGCTATTTACAATTGATGGGTCAAAAAGTTATACAACGTCCTCAAATGCAAAATGGCTTACTGTAAACAAAAATGCTTCAGGTACGGCGACTCAAAATGCTGTAGACATTGGCATAACCGTTAATGCATCGGGCTTATCACCAGGCACATACACAGGAACAATTACAGCTACAGGTATTTCGGGAGGCACCACTTACTCAAGTGCAACGCTTTGTGTAAAACTCACCATACAATCTTCAACTTTTTCAGTTACAAACATCAAAGCCACGTCTGGACGCACTTATGCCTTAAGCACTTTAAGAATTGACACGACAGTATATACCGACAGAACGTACCAGGTAACTCACGTGCCATCTAACCTGAACGGAGCGCTCTTTATAAAAACACCAAATGCTGATAAATACAATTCCTCTTCACAATTACTATCATTTAGTATTAACCAGCCTGCTATAGTTTATATAGCTTATGATCCCAGGGGTACAACATTGCCGTCATGGTTAAGTGGCTGGCAAAAGTTCGCAGGAACCGTTGGCATCAATGATCCAAAGATTGATCACATGAATTTGTATTATAAGGAATATGTTGCAGGGGTGGTAACTCTTGGCGGCAATTTGCAAAGCCCGGCAGCCGGTGCCCTGGATAATTATTTTGTAATTTTTGTTCCCGTTGCTAACACTAGTTTGCAAAGAGCTGTTTATGTTGTGTCAAAAGATAATACGCTTGAAAGAAATACAACTAAACAAATTACGTCTGATGAACGTGTTTCCTTCAATGTTTTTCCCAATCCAAATAATGGCGGAAAGATCTTTATCAAAGGAGCTAATTTTCTTCGCCATGATACTATTAATGTGCTTATGAAGGATATGTATGGTAACACAATAAAATCTGTTATAATGAAGACCGACGATAAGGGCATGTTGAATAATAGTATTGAAATAAATAATGTTATACCAAAAGGATCTTATGTTATCAAGGCTATATCCGGCACTGGAATCATTCAGCAGAAATTAATTATAAATTAGTTTTACTATAATGATAAGGTGGAAATACTTTATACTGATGTTAGGCTGTTTTTTCAGCACGATTGTATTTGCACAATCCAGCAAACAGAGCACTAAGCTTATATTTTCTGACGAGCAGGTGAAGCCACGTATACGGATCATCATTGACAATGATTTTAGCGGCGATCCTGATGGTCTTTTCCAGCTTGTACATCATTTATTATCGCCGTCCGTAGACATTCGTGGCATAATAGGTTCACACTTAAAGCCAAATGATGGCTTTGATAATTCTAAAACAACTGCCACGAACGCCAGGAAAAAAGTAGAAGAGTTACTTGGTATTATGAACTTGGGCAAATCCGTTCCGGTTTATGAAGGATCTAATAATGAATTAGACAATGACAGCATGCCACAAAAGTCTGCTGCTGCTGATGCCATTATTAAAGAAGCGTTGAGGATTGATACAAAATTGCCATTGTACGTGGTTTGCGGTGCAGGACTTACAGACATCGCAAGCGCTTATCTTTTAAATCCAAAGATCGCAGACCGCTTAACATTGATCTGGATTGGCGGGCCTGAATATACAGATATGGCTATACCGCCACCCGGTTATACAAGCCTTGAATATAATTTAGGCATCGATATAAAAGCAGGACAGGTTGTATTTAATAAATCTGCTATACCTATCTGGCAAGTACCACGAAATGCATATCGCCAGGTGCTGCAACCATATTCTTTATTATTAAACAGGGTAAAACCACAAGGTAAAATTGGAAGTTACCTCGCCAGTACCCTGGAATCCCTTACGAAAAAACTGTTAGGTTATAATTATAATATTGGAGAGACATATATACTTGGTGACAGTCCGTTGGTGTTGTTAACCGCTTTGCAATCTTCCTTTGAAGCTGATCCATCGTCAAGCCAATATAATCTTCGGCCATCTCCCTTGATCAATAACCAGGGTTTATACGAAGTAAATACAAAAGGCAGAAACATCAGGGTGTATAATCATTTAGATACTTATCTATTATTGGAAGATTTTTATGCCAAGCTTCAATTATTCAAAGAGGCTAATAAATAGGTTTATTATCTTCTTTGCAACTAAGTACGTAATAAACTATTTGCAATTTTTTATTATGGCTAAATAGTTGTTACAACATTTAAAACACTTTTATGATGACAAAACCTTTAGGTTCTCAGGGCTTAACCGCATCGCAACTTGGCCTGGGCTGCATGGGCATGAGTGAGTTTTATGGAGAAAAAAACGATGATGAATCTTTACGAACTATTCACCGGGCCTATGAATTAGGTATTACATTTTTTGATACTGCTGATATGTATGGTCCATACATCAATGAAGAACTTGTGGGCAAGGCCATTAAAGATTTTAGAGATCATGTAACATTGGCCACCAAATTTGGTATTGTGAGAGATCCAGCAAATCCAAATGTTCGTGGCGTTAATGGCAAACCTGATTATGTAAGGTCATCCTGCGAAGGCAGTCTAAAAAGATTAAGCTCAGATCATATTGACTTATATTATATGCATCGTAAAGATGCCGATACACCGATAGAAGAAACCGTGGGCGCCATGGCTGAGCTGGTAGCAGCGGGAAAGATCCGCGGTATAGGTTTAAGTGAAGTAAACAGCGATACTTTGCGTAAAGCCCATGCTGTGCATCCTATCACAGCGCTACAATCTGAATACAGTTTATGGAGCCGTGAACCTGAAGACAACATTCTCGACACGTGTAAGGAGTTAGGAATTGCTTTTGTGCCTTACAGTCCGTTGGGACGTGGCTTTTTAACCGGGCAGATCAAGACATTCGATGACCTGGATGAGAAAGACTACCGCAGATTTTCGCCGCGTTTCCAGGGAGAAAATTTTAATAGAAATCTTGAGCTGGTTAAAAAAATTGAAGCCATGGCAAAATCGAAAGGCTGTACATCTTCTCAATTGTCACTGGCCTGGGTATTAGCGCAAGGTGATTTTATCTTTCCGATTCCCGGCACAAAACGTATTAAATATTTGGAAGAAAATGTTGGTGCATTGACTGTGAATTTATCTGAAAGTGATCTTGAAGAGATCGATGCTATAGCGCCTAAAAATATTGCCGCCGGGGAACGCTATCCTGAAGCTATGATGAAAAGCCTGAACAGGTAACCTCTGATCATTCCAACAAAGCATCGCCTAACATGCCTGAAGGCCCGTCAATTATAATTTTGAAAGAAGCCGTACAAGCATTCAGCGGTAAAAAAATTATTAGTGTTGATGGTAATAGTAAACTTAATATTCAAAGGCTAAGCGGACAAAAAATTATCGAATTTAAAAGCTGGGGCAAACACTTTCTCATTTGTTTTAAAAAGCTTACAGTTAAGATACATTTGATGCTCTTCGGTTCTTACACAATCAACGAGAAAAGGAAAGAGCGCTTTCCCCGTTTAAGCTTGCATTTTAAAAATGGTGATATTTATTTTTACGCCTGTTCAATACAGTTTATTGAAGACGATCTTAACGCTCTCTACGATTGGAGCGGCGATGTGATGAATGATAAATGGAGCCCTGCTAAAGCAAGACAAAATTAAAGGCTGAGCCAGACACTTTAATTTGTGATGCTTTGCTTGATCAAAACATTTTTGCTGGTGTCGGTAACATTATAAAGATTGAAGTATGTTACCGGGTTTATGTTCATCCTGAAAGCAGGGTAGGTACCCTGCCGCTAAAGCAAATGAATGCGCTGATTAAAGAAGCCAGGAATTATAGCTTTGATTTTCTTGAGTGGAAGAAAGCTTATGTTTTGAAAAAAAATTGGTTGATCATCGGCAAAAAGGAATGTAAAAGATGTAATCATCCTGTTGTGAAAGAATACACTGGTGTAACAAAGCGGAGAAGTTTCTTGTGTACAAATTGCCAAATACTTTATCAATAGCAGTTTGTCGCTGCAATCTTTACCGCGGTTAAATAAAGTGGGTAGTCGTACCAACCAACATTTATTACCAGGTCAATAACTGTTGACCTGGAGTTTCGGTGGTAATCAAAATTTCTTCTTTACTTTATTGCGTTTAAAATCGCAAAAATGTTCATTAGCGTTGCCCTGGTTATTGTTATACTTCTTCTTCTCGTTAATCTTTTCATCTTAATAAAGTCAAAAGCCAACATCGGGCAGGGTTACAAATTTGACTCCCTGCATGCAGATATACAACGCATTGAAAGCGCTGTTAAAAACGAAATAGCTTCAAACCGAAAAGAAGCTTTTGATAATGCTGCAAATGCAAGAAGTGAGCAGGCATCAACTCTTGACGGTTTCAAAAAAGATTTTTTAAAGACTATTAAAGAGTTTAATGAGTTGCAGAAGGATAATTTTTATGCCTTGCTTAATAAGCAAGGTGAGCAAAATACGAACACCGGCTCAAGGCTTGATAATATGCGGCAAACCATTGAAAGAAAAATAGGGGAGTTGCAGCAAGGCAATGAAAACAAGCTTGAGCAAATGCGACAGACGGTGGATGAAAAACTTCAAAAAACTTTAGAGGCCCGTTTAGGTGAATCGTTTAAAGTTGTAAGTGAACGTTTAGAATCAGTACATAAAGGTCTTGGCGATATGCAGCAACTGGCTACAGGTGTTGGGGATCTTAAACGTGTGCTGAATAATGTAAAAACAAGAGGTGTAATGGGAGAGTACCAGCTTCATAATTTATTAGAGGATATATTAACGCCGGAGCAGTATGGTAAAAATATTAAGACCAAACAGGGGAGCAGTGCCCTGGTTGAATTTGCCGTGAAACTTCCAGGTAACAAAGGCAGCGATACAAATTTTATCTGGCTACCGGTTGATAGTAAATTTCCACGGGAAGCCTTTGAATTGTTAAACGTGGCTTATGATAACGGTAACCCGCAATTGATAGAAGAACACCGGCGAACCTTTGCTAAAGGCATTAAACTATGTGCGATGGATATTTGCGCTAAATACATTGATCCGCCAAACACTACAGACTTCGCTATATTATTTTTACCCTTTGAAAGTATATATGCCGAAGTATTGCGTACTCCCGGCCTTTTTGAAACGGTACGAAAAGATTGCAATATTGTAATAACCGGCCCGGGCAACTTATCAGCGTTCTTAAGCAGCTTACAAATGGGCTTTAGAACACTCGCCATTGAAAAGCGGAGCAGTGAAGTATGGCAATTGTTAAGTGCAGTAAAAACAGAGTTCGGCAACTTTCATGCGTTGCTACAAAAAGCGCAACATAATATACAAACGGGGTTAAACCAGTTAGACGATGTTGCGGGCAAACGTAGCAGGGCTATTGAAAAACGTTTGAAAGGTATAGATACTCTAAGCGATGATGAAGTAAAAACTATTTTGCCTGAACTGTCAAATATTGACGGATTTGAAGAAGAGCAATAAGTTTCTATGATACGAATAAAGAAGGGCTCGTATAAACGAACCCTATATAGTAAGAAAGTAAGAGCTTCTGTTAAGCCTAACTAACCAGTTTTACATTAACAGCATTAGCGCCTTTAGGTCCCATCTCAATCTCAAAGGTCACTTTGTTATGTTCTTTAATTTCTTCAGTAAGGGAATTTACATGCACAAAAACGCTTTCCTGAGTTACCTGGTCTTTAATAAAACCATAACCTTTTGAGTCATTAAAAAATGTAACCGTGCCTTTACGTATAAGGTCTTCCGGGTTAACTGGCTCATGCTTTGGTACACCGATTTCAATGTCTTCTACCTGAACAATAATTCTTTTTTTAGGATCTGGTGGCTTGGAAGAAAGATTACCATTTTCATCTACATAAGCAAACATACTTTCCAGCGTACCGCCTTCTTTATGCTGCTCCTTACGTTCCTGTTTCTTCTCAGCTTTTTCCTTTCTGTTCGCTTGTTTTTTCTTTTCTCTTTCCTTTTTATTCCATGTTTCTGCCATATTACTTAACTGTTTGTTTTTTAGTTTATTCTGTGATAAATGTGAGGGAAGGATGATCTGTAAATTGAGGGTCTTGTACAGATTATTGCAAATATAGGATATTTTTTTGTCTACTACGTTGAGTAATAGCTTCCTGCAAAAAAATATAGAAATTATTTACTCAAAAGTTTACAGAATTCAAAACCAAAGCCATGCGCTGGCAGCCATTGGTAAAGTTTGGATTGTCAGCATGGAGATTTGTTGGAGTTCCACAGACAAATAATCGCGAACATCACATGCCAATCAATTTGGCCAAGCATTTAAATATTGCCTTCGGCAACCAATAATTAGATTATGAAAAAAAGTCTTATAATTAATATTATGTTAAATAGATGCACAAAGCTATACACAAGTAATAAAAAAATAAAGACAGCCACCGCTTCTGTTTTTTATCGTGGCGGATTTGTAAAATGAGTA
>JBDSRT010000382.1:0-4916 GCA_039929165.1 Ginsengibacter sp. | reverse complement strand
TTTTCTTTTTTGCCACCTTTAAAACCGGGCGTGTTCCTCTCAACAATAAAGGCCGTTGAATTATCTTTTGTCCGTGGTTCACCCGTTCTACATATAACAACAGCAACGTCTCCACTTATACCATGTGTTATCCAGTTCTTAGTCCCATCGATTATCCACTCATCCCCATTTTTTACAGCTGTACATTTCATATTGCCTGCATCACTACCAGTGTTCGGTTCTGTTAAACCCCAAGCGCCGATATACTCTGCCGTAGCAAGTTTTGTGAGATATTTTTCTTTTTGTTCTTCGTTACCAAATAAAAGAATATGTCCGCTACATAAAGAGTTATGTGCTGCAACTGAAAGCCCGATGGAGCCACAAACTTTTGAAATTTCCTGTAGAATAATTACATACTCAAAGTAGCTTAAGCCTGAGCCATTATATTTTTCAGGAACCAAAATGCCCATAAAGCCAAGTTTTCCCATTTCCTTAAAAACGTTTACAGGAAACTCCTGGGATTCATCCCAAGTCATTACATTGGGTTTGATGTATTGTGCTGCAAAATCACGGGCCGTTTCACCGACCTGGGTTGTTAAATCACTCTGTAAAAAATCCATGAAATAAAAATTATTCGTGCAAGATACTTCAGATTTAATTATACTAACAGTTGTTAGTTTTTAGTGTTAATTAATCACCACTAACAAGATAATGTTCCACTTGATTGTAGATTGAATCAGTCACCAGAACAATTTTCTTTATATCACTTATTGCATTAAATGTACCGTGCTGTGTGCGGTATTGCACTATAGCATTTGCCAGGTTGTATCTGATGTAAGGATGCACTTTTAAATCATCTACCGTAGCTGTATTAATATTAATTTTTTGAATGGCTGAATTATGAGAAATCAATTGCTTTTGAATTTTCTTAAAAGTGCTATCAGGTAAGCCAAACGTTTCCTTCACCTGGTCTACAGAATAAAAGCCACCAAGCTTAGTTCTAAAGTTTATTATGCGTTGCGCCAGCTTGCTTCCTATGCCGGGTAAAGCTATGAATGCCGTTGTGTCTGCATCATTAATATCCACTAAAAGTTCTTTACGAACGAAAGGCTTTTTTTCAGAAGGTGTAAATGTTGATGTTGTATACGCTATAACTGCAGGCGCTTCAATTTTAACATAAGGCAGTAATCTTTGTGCATCTTGTGGTGCAATGCCCCATATCTTTTTTAGGTCTTCCGGCTTATAAAATTTGCCGCCTTTAGCTATGTATTTTTTTATAGTTGCTATAGTTTTATCTTTTATACCAAGCTTTTGCCAGCCTGCTTCAGATAAAGTATTTGGATTAAAATAAAATTCTTCTTTGTGTCTTGCCGGTTTGTAATTATTTTCTGCCGGCAAATCATAATCCTGCGCATAAATACCGGTAGAATCTTTTTGGTAAATTTTTGCCGGAGCGGTCTCTATACTTTTTAATAAAGCAACTTCTTTTTCAAATTCTTTTTTGTCATGTATTTCTTTAGTTTTAAATAAGGGGAATAAAAATGGCAGCAACATTAAAAATATAATGCCTGTTAAAAGTGCAATAACGCCGGTTCGTTCCTTTTTTGAAAAATTAAAATAGGCTGACAAAAAGTGTTTCCACATTTAGCAAATGCTTTACCGAAAAATACCACTTAGAAACAGCAATGTCAATATACAGTTATACATTAAATGTAAGCCCATCATAAGCTAAATATCTGCCCTTAGGTAATTTGCTTTCAACAGCCTCGTGTTTTCCAAGCTGGTGGCTGATATGCGTAAAGTAGCTGAGCGGAGTTTTTAAACCCTCAACTACTTCAATCGCTTGATTTAATGTATAGTGAGAAATATGCGCCTCTTTACGAAGCGCATTAAGAGTTATTATTTTAGATGAGGCAATTTTTTGTAGCTCTTCATCATCAATTCTATTAGCATCAGTTATATAAGTAAAATCGTTAAACCTAAAGCCATACACTGGCATTTTTAAATGATACACTAAGATTGGCGTTACTTCAATATCCCCAATATAAAATGGCGAACCATCCATAATATTTAGATTGATATCGGGAATGCCGGGATATTTATGACTGGCAAAAATGTATGCAAATTCATTGCGAAGTGCACCCGATGTGAGTTCGTTGGCATAAACTTCCATTGGCTTCTGCAAAAAAAAGTTGTAAGCTTTTATATCATCCAGGCCAGCGATATGATCTTTATGTGGATGAGTGAAAACAACTGCATCGAGTTTATCTACATTTTCCCGAAGCATTTGAGTACGGAAGTCGGGCGTTGTATCAACCACGAGTGTGGTGGTTTCACTTTGCACCAATATGCTGCTACGAAGTCTTTTATCTCTGCTGTCTGCTGAGTTACAAACTTCACAATGGCAACCGATCATTGGTACGCCACTGCTGGTACCGGTGCCGAGAAAAGTAATTTTTAATGGCTGTTTAGTCACAGTCAAAACTAAATACTTTTTACAGGACTTAATTTGTAAGTAGCGTATTACAATTTTAAAGATTGCTGATGTGATGCGGCATCCAGCATTTTTTGGGAATCTGTAGTCAACATTTCGTAGGTTAACGTTAACAAAGGCAACAAGTCTATGAGTGTATTTATGCGGCCTTCAACGTTTAGAAACTTATTAAGCACAACCACTTTTTTATTTTCTAATATACAGTAGCCGCTTTGGAATGAACCTCTTTCATAACGCAATACATAACCAGCATCATCTAATACTTTTTCAAGTTTATTTAAAGTAGCAGGATTATACTTTAGATTCATACCTCTAAAATAATTCAATTATCCCTTTCCTGTCATCCTTATCACGGGAATGATCATTTCTTCCAGACTTACGCCACCATGCTGAAATGTATTTCGATAATAATTGACAAAGTGATTATAATTATTAGGATAACATAAATAAGAATCTTCCCTGGCAAATATAAAAGAAGAGTTAACGTTAGGCACCGGTAAGCCAGCCAACCGCGGATCACGAAATGCTAATACTTCTTTTTGCTCATAGTTTAAATTTCTGCCATGTTTATAGCGAAGATTTGCTGTAGTTTGTTTATCGCCCACAACCTTGCTTGGCTTATTTACTCTAACGCTCCCATGATCTGTTGCTACAATTAGATTAACTTTTTTGTCAGCTATTTTTTTTAGAGCCTGGTGAAGGGGCGAATGTTCAAACCAGGAAGCTGTAATGCTTCTATAACTTGTTTCATCACTTGCCAGTTCTTTAAGCACTTCCATTTCGGTACGGGCATGGCTAAGCATGTCAACAAAATTATAAACGATGATGTTCAAATCATTCTGTTGAAAATTATGAATGTTATCAACCAGCTTTTGGCCATCATTATTATTTGTAACCTTGGTATAAGAATATTTTAAATCCTCTTTTCTTATTCTTTTTAAATGTGCTTTAAAAAACTCTTCCTCAAATAAATTCTTACCGCCTTCTTCATCATCATTTTTCCATTCAAGGGGGAACTGCTTTTCAATTTCTATCGGCATTAGACCAGCAAAAATGGCGTTACGGCTATATTGTGTTGCTGTTGGCAATATTGAATAAAAAGTATCTTCTTCTAAAATTCTAAAGCTTTCAGAAAATATAGGCTGTATGGTTTTCCATTGATCCAGGCGAAGATTATCGATCAGCACAAAATATGTTGGTGTGCCTTTTTCGAGATAAGGAAATACTTTATTCTTAAGTAAAGTATTACTCATCACTGGTATTTGGCCATTTGGATCTTTTATCCATGAGGCATAATGTTTCGAAATGAATTTAAAGAACTCGGTGTTTGCTTCATTTTTTTGAGACTGAAAAACTTCACGCATTTCCGGGCTATCGCTCTTTTGCATTTCAAGTTCCCAATACACCAATTTTTTATAAATATCTGTCCATTCTGAAAAACCGGGATTATCATTAAAAGCCATGAACAGATCCCTGAATTGTTGCTGATAGGCAGATGTTGTTTTTTCTGCAACCAGCCGCTTATTGTCTATAATTTTTTTTAATGATAACCAGACCTGGTTTGGATTTACGGGCTTTATTAAGTAATCAGAAATTTGCGAACCTATGGCTTCATCCATTAGGTTCTCGGTTTCATTTTTAGTGATAAGTATTATGGGGATTTGGCTATTTATCTCTTTAATCTTTTGCAGCGTTTCAAGGCCGGAGATTCCCGGCATACTTTCATCAAGCAGAACAACATCTACTTCATGATCTTTTACATAATCCAGTGCATCAAGTCCATTACTTAAAGAGTGCACATTGTAGCCTTTGGTTTCTAAAAAAATGCGTTGAGATTTCAAGCTTTCCATCTCATCATCAACCCACAAAATTTTCGCTGAATTCATTATCATCTTTTAAATAGAAGCCGGCGGATTCATACATTAGTAAAGCCGGTCATCACAAATGTAATTTATTAGCCCTCCAAAATTTATCTTTGCCTACGCCATAAAACAATTTAACAAATCAACGAGAAATGAGGTTTAGGAAAATAATTAATGACCCTGTTTATGGCTTTATTACCATTGATGACGCTCTTATTTACAGCATAATTTCTCATCCCTGGTTTCAACGTTTGAGGCGAATTAATCAAATGGCTTTGGCTCAACTCGTGTATCCCGGTGCCGTACACAGCAGGCTACATCATGCTTTAGGTGCTTACCATTTAATGTGCAATGCACTTGAGCAATTAAATGCAAAAGGTATTGATATCACAAAAGAAGAAGAACAGGCTGCCAAGATAGCGATATTGTTACACGATATTGGGCATGGACCATATTCTCATGCGCTTGAACATACCTTGGTTGATGATCATTCGCATGAAAATATTTCTCTTCTTATTATGCAGGAATTGAATGTCACGTTTGAAGGACAGCTAAGCATGGCGATTGACATTTTCAAAAAC
>JBDSRT010000381.1:0-11059 GCA_039929165.1 Ginsengibacter sp. | reverse complement strand
GATCCGCATGTAACTATTTTGTAAGAGCATCAAAAATAAGCAAAGAAGCCGTAAGCCTTGTCAATAGTGCAACACAGCATATTTGTCCATTATTTCGAGTTTTTGTATAGGTAAAATCATTTTATAAATCAACAGAATCAATTTTTTTCTTCTGCACATTTATTATAAACTAAATGTTCTAAAAAAAGGTAAAATTTTTTAAGAATGTGAATAATGCCCTCAACTTTGTGAAAGAGCAGTGGATAAACATACCCTTTGGCAGGGTTAACATCTTAATAAATTAAAAAGCGTAACAATTTATTTAAATAGACTAGAGTCGGTTACCTTAGCCGGCCCTACAAATTTTGTAGAAGAATAACTAAATAAAAACTATAACTGCCTTAACATAACATGGATTTTACAAACCTAAATAAAGACAGAAAAACAAGAAGAAAAGGCAGCTCCCCGGATTTCAGTACGCTCATGTATGGCAAGGTTCCACCACAGGCAAAAGAGCTGGAAGAAGCCGTACTTGGGGCAATTATGCTGGAAAAAAATGCTTTTGATGTGGCTGTAGAATTGCTAAAGCCGGAATGTTTTTATGTTGAGGCACACGAGCGGATTTTCAGAGCAATGCAGGGATTGCAACAAAAGAATTCGCCTATTGATCTACTGACTGTTGTTGAAGAACTAAAAACAAGGGAAGAACTTGACCTGATCGGCGGCCCCTATTTTGTAACAAAACTTACCAATGCTGTAGTGTCTTCGGCTAATATCGAAGCGCACAGCCGTATCATACTTCAAAAATTTATTCAACGGGAATTAATAAGAATAAGTGGTGAGATCATTGGTGATGCCTACGAAGACAGTACAGATGTATTCGATCTGCTGGACGAATCTGAAACTAAGCTATTTGAGATCACCAACAATCACCTTCGCAGAGATTTTAAAGGTATTAATTCGATCATCAGGGAAACGGTTTCCAGGATTGAAGATCTAAGAACCCGGCAGGATGAAATAACCGGTGTGCCTTCAGGTTTTTCAATTCTCGATCGCATCACTTATGGCTGGCAACCTTCAGACCTTATTATCCTGGCGGCAAGGCCTTCTGTCGGTAAAACCGCTTTTGCTTTAAATCTTGCCCGTAATGCGGCTTTGCATCCTACAAAGCCTACCTCGGTAGCTTTCTTTTCTTTAGAGATGAGCGCCGGTCAGTTGGTACAAAGAATTTTAAGTGCTGAAAGTGAAATCTGGCTGGAGAAAATTTCCCGTGGGCGGTTGGAAGATCATGAGATGAAGCAGCTTTACAAAAAAGGCATTGAAAGATTAACCACGGCACCCATTCATATTGATGACACAGCCGCCCTGAATATTTTTGAGTTGAGAGCAAAATGTCGCCGCCTTAAAAGTAAACATGGTGTTGGGTTGATAATTATAGATTACCTGCAGTTAATGAGCGGAACTAACGAGAACCGCAATGGTAACAGGGAACAGGAGATCAGCAGAATTTCCAGAGATTTAAAAGGGCTTGCAAAAGAATTGCATATTCCAATTATTGCTTTGAGCCAGTTAAGCAGGGAAGTAGAAAAAAGAAAAGAAAGTAATAAAATGCCCCAATTGAGTGACTTGAGAGAATCGGGGGCCATTGAACAGGATGCGGATCTGGTAATGTTTCTTTACCGTCCTGAATATTATGATATCACTGCCGATGAATCAGGAGAAAGCAATAAAGGTGAAACGCATGTAAGGATTGCTAAACACCGTAACGGCCAGCTTGATAATATCAAACTCAGGGCTTTGCTGCATATTCAAAAGTTTGTGGAAGATGATTTTGGCTATAACGCACCATTGCCTTCCGGCGGAAACTGGAAGCCGGTGAAAGATCTGGACGGAGATGGCGGAGCCAAATTGTACATTCAAAAAGGCAGCAAGATGAATGACAGTGAGTATGACGAGGATACGCCTTTTTAGCAAAAGCTTTTTGCAGGCAAATTATACAAATGCCAGTTCCATATTTTTTTGAGGAAAATATTCACAACGAACGTTTCTTATCATTAAGCGAAAACACATCAAAACATATCGTGCAGGTGCTTCGGTTGCAGGCTGATGAAGTAGTAATGATAACTGATGGCAAAGGGCAGAAAGTAGAATGTCGCCTCACACAAGCTGATAAAAGAGTTGCAAAAGTTGAAGTGCTCGAACGCCATCAACAAAAAAAATCAAGTAATCAAATATCAATTGGTATCTCTCCTATAAAAAATATTGGGCGCTTTGAATGGTTTTTAGAGAAAGCTACCGAGATAGGTATTGATGAAATCATTTTATTGCATTGTAATCATACTGAAAAACAAAACGTGCGGTATGACCGGATGCGTAATATTTTAGTAAGTGCCATGTTGCAAAGCCGCCAGAGCTGGCTGCCGGCCCTCGTTCCATTAGTGAAGTTTACTGAAGCGTTACCTGCCTTCAATCATAAACAAAAACTTATAGCACACTGTAACGAAGGAGAAAAAGAAGCTTTGCGCTCTCTAAAAATTATAGATGATACTGTTATCTTAATCGGTCCTGAAGGTGATTTTTCCAATGAAGAAGTCGTCTTTGCTGAACAGTATAGTTTTAAAGCCGTATCTCTTGGTAATACAATCTTACGTACAGAAACAGCCGGTATTGCAGCCGCTATTTTTTTAAAATTAATCTGAACACTTACGGCGTTACATTGTCACTTTTTCAGTCAATCTTGGTTCGTTAAGTTCAATTTTTTTAGCATTGGTCTTTTTTCTAATTCGCATATTTAACAGCTCCACACCAAATGAAAATGCCATAGCCACATAGATGTATGCTTTTGGTATTTCTTTATGATGAAGTGGCTCAAGGCCTTCAAAAAATAATGTAAAACCTACCATCAATAAAAAGGACAAAGCCAGCATTTTAAGTGTAGGATGTTTATGAATAAAATCACTGATCTTTTGTGAGAAAAAGAACATAATGAACATGGCAATTACTACAGCGACAATCATTACGTACACTACATTAGCAAGGCCCACGGCAGTTATAATACTGTCAAATGAAAATACCATGTCAATAATAATGATCTGAAAAATTATGCTTCCAAATGAAGCGGGTTTAGCTGATGATTCATGCGCTGCCTCTTCACCTTCAAGCTTTTCATGAATCTCTTTTACGGTTTTATATAGCAGGAATAAACCACCTGCAAGCATGATGAGATTTCTTAGATTAAAGCCATAACCGAACACTTTGATGAGCTCGCTGTTACCGTTTTTGACCAGCCAGCCAATACCAATCAAAAGTGCTACACGAACAGTGATACCTGCAAACATCCAGATGCGTCTTGCCAGCAACTTTTGACGCTGCTGTATCCGTCCCATTAAGATGGATACAAAAATCACATTGTCAATTCCTAAAACTACTTCTAACACCGTTAGGGTTAAAAGACTTACTATATTCTCCGTAGTAAAAATTGTTTCCATTTAAGTTTCCTATGTTTCTAATGTCAAAGATATTATGTTCTAAACCGGTAATTTTTAGTTGCCGTTTGCGATGCTTTCAAAATTTTCTTCACAACAGCTGGGCCTTCATAAATAAAACCCGTCCACACTTGCACAAGATCAGCACCTGCATAAAATTTTTCATCAGCATCTGCTGCAGAACCTATGCCACCGCTGCCAATGATGGTAAGTTGCGGCAACTGTTCATGAATGGTTTTTATCATTTGCGTTGATATTTGTTGCAAAGGTCTACCGCTTAAGCCACCCATGCCAATAGCATTTACTTTGGCAGAAGCCGTTAAAAGATGTGCTCTCGATACGGTTGTATTTGCAGCAATAATACCATCGAGGTTTATCCTTTTTATTAATTGAATGATGTTATTAAGTTCATCCGTGGTAAGGTCTGGCGCTATCTTTAATAAGATTGGCTTTGGTTGAGATTTACCGGCATTGATCTGTTGTAAATTATTTAGAATTCTATATAAGAAATCATCCTGTTGTAAAGCTCTCAAACCAGGCGTGTTTGGCGAACTTACATTAACCACGAAGTAGTCAACCTGATCAAATAAGGTGTTAAAGCTTATTTCATAATCTTTCCAGGCATCCTCATTTGAGGTGTGTTTATTCTTACCAATATTGCCACCAATTATCAACGAGCCGGGATTTTTGAGACGCCATTCCTTTAATCTCATACTAATGGCTGAAGCGCCGTCATTATTAAAACCCATTCTGTTTATTAGTGCTTTGTCTTTTGGAAGCCTGAACAGGCGTGGCTTTGGATTACCTTCCTGCGCTATTGGCGTAACGGTTCCAATTTCAACAAAGCCAAAACCCATGCAATGCAGTGCTGTAAGATATTTAGCGTTTTTGTCAAAGCCGGCGCCAAGGCCTACCGGGTTTTTAAAATGTAGTCCTAAAACAGTTTTAGCATAAGATTGTCCGGGATCAAATTGAGAAGCAAAAAATCTTTTTAGGATGGAAATTTTACAAAGCGCATTAAAAATATTCATCGAAAAATAATGCACCTGCTCGGCATCAAACCAAAATAATATTGACCGGAGCATTTTATACATGGCGGCAAAGATAAGAGCGGTGTTAACGAAAAATCTATTGCTGTATTTGTAAAATTTATTGACTTATTAAAGAGTCGCCACGCTATACAAATAATGGTTTTACTTTTTAAAGTTTTAAATTGCTGAAAAGAAAATACTATGCAGGAAGCATACATTATAGCTGGTTACAGAACAGCTGTAACAAAAGCTAAACGTGGAGGGTTTAGATTTTACAGACCAGATGACCTGGCTGTTGATGTAATAAAAGGCTTGTTGGCAACTGTGCCGCAATTGGAACCTCACCGTGTAGATGATCTTATTGTAGGCAACGCTGTACCGGAAGCAGAGCAAGGTTTACAGATCGGCCGAATGATTAGTGTGCGTGCCTTAGGTGTTGATGTCCCTGGCATGACAGTGAATAGATATTGCGCCAGCGGCCTCGAAACCATTGGTATCGCTACGGCAAAAATAAGAAGTGGCCAGGCAGATTGTATTGTGGCAGGTGGTACAGAGAGCATGAGCCTGGTGCCTACATCCGGCTGGAAAATTTCACCGGCTTATTCCGTTGCCAGTGATACACCGGATTATTACTTGGGCATGGGCTTAACCGCTGAGGCCGTGGCAAAAGAATACCAGATTTCCCGGGAAGCTCAGGATGAATTCAGTCTAAATTCCCACACAAAAGCGGCCAATGCAATCACTAAGGGCCTTTTTACTTCGGGTATATTGCCAATAAATATTGATGAAGTTTATGTAGATGATAAAGGCAAAAAACAGAAACGTCAATACACCATCGATACCGATGAAGGCGTAAGAGCTGACACATCGCTTGAAGCATTGGCTAAGTTAAAACCTGCCTTTGCTGCAGGCGGTTGCGTAACTGCAGGTAATTCTTCACAAACAAGTGACGGCGCTGCTTTTGTAATTGTGATGGGAGAAAAAATGATGAAAGAACTAGGCTTAAAGCCTATCGCGAAATTAGTATCGTGTGCAAGTGCCGGCGTGCATCCGAGGGTAATGGGTATAGGCCCTGTAGAGGCCGTACCAAAAGCTTTAAAACAAGCAAATTTAAATCTCTCCCAAATTGAGTTGGTTGAGTTGAATGAAGCCTTTGCATCGCAGTCGCTTGCTGTTATTCAGCAACTCGGTTTAGACCCATCAATTGTAAATATTAATGGCGGCGCTATTGCCTTAGGCCATCCGCTGGGCTGTACAGGCAGCAAACTTGCCATTCAACTTATTAATGATATGAAGAGGCTGAATAAAAAGTATGGTATTGTAACAGCCTGTGTTGGCGGAGGACAAGGCATTGCCGGTGTTATTGAAAACATCAATTAATCTTTTAAAAGAAATATGATTTCATGATCACGAAGCTTCCTATTTTTTACTTAATGATCTTCCTACCACTGGTAACAATTATAATGCTTGCAAAAGGCAACCTGATTAATGCTTACACCTTTGCTATCCTGTTAATGATATATGCTTTAATTTTTCATCCATTGATTTCCGGTTTAAAACTTATTGCAGCTAAAAAAATTCCAGAAAATCAATTTTGGTATACCTTTTTACCAGGGTGGAACTGGAAACATTTTTCTTTCTTATTTTTCAACAAATAAAGATGAGTGGGTTTTCATCAATTGTAATTTAATAACAGCGCTATAGTTTTAGGGTATCCGCTGGGCTGTACAGTCGGCGAGGTTGCCATTAACTTATTAATGATTTGAAGCGGCTGAATAAAAAGTATGGCATTGTTAAAGCATGTGTTGGCGGCGGACAAGGCATTGCCGGTGTGATAGAAAACCTGAGTTAGATAACATTCAATTTTAATAGCTATTACATAAAATTCAACACACCATTAACTAAGACCTATGGGCTGACTTATCCTTGTCGTCACAATCATCGGCACGTCTTTCAACTTCAAGTGTAATGTGGTGAATGTTTTTATGTTCCAGTTGATGCTTTAGCTCTTTTTTGATACTTAATTCCTGGTCTAAATTGATGTCAGGTGCTAACACCAAATGAGCCGTAAGGGCATTTTCCGTCGTGCTCATGGCCCATATGTGAATGTGGTGCAAGTCTAATATGCCTTTTACTTTTAAAGCCATTTCCTTTATGTCAGTCAGACTTATACCTGAAGGCACGCCATCTAGAGATAACCTCAAACTATCACGTAATAAATGCCAGGTACTTATCAAAATAACAACCACTACAACCAAGCTTAAAAAAGGATCAAGCCAAAACCATTTTAAAAAATATATAGCTACACCTCCTATCACAATCACAAGGGATACCAATGCATCAGACAAGAGATGCAGGTAAGCGCTTTTTACATTCAGGTCATCGTCTTTACCCTTAAAAAATAAAAGTGCTGAACTAAAATTAATGATAATGCCAATGCCGGCAATCAGCGCAATATCAAGGCCGGGTACAGGTTGTGGATTTATAAATCGCCGTATGGCTTCATAAGCAATTACACCAATTGAAATTAATAGTATAACCGAATTAAGTAAAGCCGCAAGGATTGATGTCTTCTTATAACCATAAGTATAACGTTCGTTGGATTTTATTTTAACAAGCTTAAAGGCTACAAGAGACAATAACAAGGTACCTACATCAGCGAGATTATGCCCGGCATCTGATAACAGTGAAAGCGAATGAAAATAAAAACCTGCAACCGCTTCCAATACAACAAAAACAACATTAAGTATAATGCCAATAATGAACGCCCTGTTCATATTGAGGCTTGCCGGCATGTGATGTTGGTGATCATGACCCATAGCCGCAAGTTTACTATTAAATCTAAAACCGCTTGATTTTTTAAATCAAAATAAATTTTATATTATCTATTAACTTCTATATTTGCAACATTGTTTCAAATATTCACTGTGAGAAATTTTTTGTTTTTTACCATTTTGAACATTTTTGTTGCTCAATATGTAGTTGTAGCAGATGCATATTCCTTAACTACGAACCATGTGCTGCGTGGCAGTTTTTCAGGAAAAATAACGTCAGTTAAATCCGGTGGTGCAGTTAGTGGCGCATCAATATATTTCAGTGATCTAAAGATTGGAAGCACCTCAAATACTAATGGCGATTTCTCATTTAAAAATGTGCCCGAAGGTTATCATCTTGTTGAAATTTCACACATTGGGTTTACAACGCTAGCGCAGAATGTGTTGATAAGCGGAGACACAAAAAAGGATTTTGCGCTTAATCAGTCTATTATAGAGAATAATGAAGTTGTGATCACTGGTGTCAGCAGTGCTACGCAATCAAAACGTGTATCAACGCCTATAACAGTAGTTAAGAAGGAAGAATTATTTACTAATGCCAGCACAAATATTATCGAAGGTCTCACTAAAAAACCTGGTGTAAGTTCAATAACTACGGGGCCTGGTATTTCTAAGCCTGTAATTCGTGGGCTTGGTTACAACCGCGTCATCACCATGAATGATGGTATTAAACAGGAAGGCCAGCAGTGGGGCGATGAACACGGTATTGAAATAGACGAACTTAGTGTTAACCGTGTCGAAATTCTTAAAGGCCCGGCGGCACTAACTTACGGCAGTGATGCCCTGGCCGGTGTGATCAACATCATTACAAACGTTCCTATGCAGGAAGGCACAATTAAGGGCAATCTCTTTTCAAACTATCAAACCAATAACCATGACTTTACCAGCAATATAAACCTTGCCGGTAATTTAAAAGGAATCAACTGGAATGTGTATACAACCTTGAAACGTGCCGAAGATTATAAGAACAAGTATGACGGCAAAGTATTTAACTCCAGGTATTATGAAAATAATTTCGGCGGCTATGTTGGCTACAATGGTAGTTGGGGATTTTCACATTTATTGTTCAGTAATTTTAATCAGCACATTGGCTTGATAGAAGGTGATCGTGATGAAGAAGGATTTTTTGCGAAGGCTATGCCTGATGGCAGCCAGGTAAGAGTTACGTCAGCCGATTATAATACTTATAAGCCACAGGTTCCATTTCAACACATTGTACATTCTAAAATAGGGCTGGATAATAATATAAAAATTCATAACTCTGCTTTACTTGTCACTGTGGGTTACCAGCGTAATCAACGTAAAGAATTTGGCGATGCTGCTGACCCTGCTAAAGCCGGTTTATTCTTCGATCTTGGCACCTTAAATTATTCAGCCCGGCTTAATCTGCCTGCTAAAAATAATTGGAAATTATCCTTTGGAGTTAATGGCATGAGCCAACGTAACCAAAATAAAGGCATCGAATTTTTAATACCTGAATATACAAGCAATGATATTGGTGGCTATATATATGCCAAGAAAGAACTAGGTAAATTAAATATCAGCGGTGGAGCGAGACTTGATAACAGGGATTTGAATTCCGGTGGCTTTATTGTAGACGGTCAACAAAAATTTACAGACTTTAAAAGAAGTTTTACAAATGTATCCGGCAGCATTGGTTCTACTTATACAGTATCAGAACATTTTACTTTGAAGGCTAATGTGGCAAGAGGTTTCAGAGCGCCAAGTATTCCTGAACTGGCATCAAATGGGGCGCATGAAGGCACTAACCGCTATGAAATCGGCGACCAGAATCTTACTTCAGAAACAAGTACACAAATAGATGCCGGCTTAGAAATAAATTCAGATCATTTTTCTTTTGCTGCCAGTGCTTTTTATAATAACTTTTCCAACTTTATTTTCTATAGAAGACTTGAATCTACCGCTGGCGGAGACTCAATAATTGTTGATGGTGATGAAGAATTGCAGGCTTTTAAATTTGATCAGCGAAAGGCAAGTCTTAGTGGTGCCGAGTTCACCCTGGATATTCATCCGCATCCATTAGACTGGCTCCACATCGAAAACAATTTTTCATTTGTTTCAGGTAAACTTAAAGAAGCTATTGAAGGCACAAATGATTTACCAAACGTGCCCTCAGCAAGGCTTATTTCAGAAATAAGAGGTAATTTCTTGAAAGATCGTAAAGGCATAAATAACCTTTACATAAAAACAGAATTTGATAATACGTTTTCAAAGAACCATGTATTTACAGCTTTTAATACGGAAACAACAAGTCCCAACTATTTTTTACTCAACGCGGGTATTGGTACTGATGTTAGTAATGCCCAAAAAAGAAAACTTTTCAGCGTATTCTTTAACGCAAATAACTTAACTGATGTAGCTTATCAAAATCATTTAAGCCGTTTAAGATACTCTGGAGAGAATTTAGCAACCGGTAGAATTGGCATATTTAATATGGGTAGAAATTATAGCCTGAAGGTTAATATACCTGTTACTATACTGGATAAGAATAGATAAAGACCGAACGCTTTACTGCACCTTCCAATTTAGAGCCACCGGGCCTTCAGCACCATAAACGGGATCGTTATCAGGAAGTAATACAGCTTTAATATTTTCATCAGCAAATGGCCTTTCACCGGCTTCACCCATTTTAAGATCATATTGTATGCCATCCGGATATGCGCCTGTACACTCAAAATCGTCTGAAGATGACTGGCGTTTATGAGCTACACCAGCAGGGATGATAATTACATCACCTGGTGATAATTGTTTTTCAGTTCCGGCCGACCCACCTAATAACACTGTAACACTGACTTGAGTTACAGCTATCACTTCATGCGTGTTACTATGATAATGATGAAAATCATAAATGCCATTAACCCAGCTATTTGTCCAATTATTTCTCTCAAAGGTTTTAACTATATCAGCAGTATTCCAGTCACTACTAAAGGCCTTTTTATAAAGCAAAACAAAGAGATCACTATTCGGAAATTTCCCGTCATCTTCAACAATAAATCTATCTACATCCAGTTCGTGTATATCCGTAATCATAGCAAAGTGTTTACTATCCTCTAGTAAAAGTCAGGCCAATTTATAAATGTTGCTCTCCCTATACTTTTTTAATTTTAGGCATGGTTGACATTTCCATAAATACACCGGCCTTGTTGTTTCCCGCAATTACATTGCTAATGCTGGCTTACACAAATCGTTTCCTGGCAATAGCAACCCGTATTAGAAGTCTTCACCAGTCTTATAATGATAATGCAGTTAAACATGTTACATTTCGCCAGATCAAAAATTTACGGGCACGCATTAATCTCATTAAGTATATGCAAGGCTTTGGCGCTTTAAGTTTTTTTGGTTGTGTGTTATGTATGTATTGTATTTATAGATCGTGGATACTTACAGCAAATTATGTTTTTGCAGTCAGTCTATTAACATTGCTTATTTCTATCGTGTTATCAATAATTGAAATACAACAAAGTACAAAGGCGCTTGAATTAGAGCTTAGCGATATGGAAGATCTTGGGCGTTCCAATATTTTTACAGATATATTTTATTCAGGCGGTGAAAAGGAAAGGGACTAGTTGTAATAGTCAAAAGTTTTCGTTGCCGTGTTTCTATAATTTTTATCATAACCAACAAAAAAATATAAATAGATAACCCGGCTTATTCGCATAACCCAGGGTTGCAACAAAATCATCATTACAGCATTAATAACCAGCCACCA
>JBDSRT010000380.1:0-4419 GCA_039929165.1 Ginsengibacter sp. | reverse complement strand
TGTTGATCGAGCAAAGCATTATGAGCTGGCTGCCAACTTTTAATAATACAGTGCTTCATTTATCAACAACATTAAGTATACAAATGGCCAGTATTTTGGCGGCATCAACAGCAATTGGGCGTTTTGCCGCCGGTGTTTTACTAAGAAAAATTCATTGGCTTTGGGTATTGATCAGTTGCCTGGTATTAGCGGCAGTACTGGTATTATTAGTGGTACCGCTGGCAGCGAATATTTCTGGCGGTACTGTGGACAGTTGGTTTAATGCACCGCTCGTAGCCTTTATATTTCCTATAATTGGCCTGTTGCTTGCACCAATATACCCGGCCATAAATTCTGTGATTTTAAGTGCGCTTCCCGTAAGACAGCATGGGCCAATGAGCGGATTGATTGTAATTTTTTCTGCCCTTGGTGGCACAACAGGTTCGATTATCACAGGGCATATCTTTCAGGCCTATGGCGGAAAAAGCGCCTTTTACTTTTCATTAATTCCGATTGCTATCTTAATAATATGCCTGCTGGGTTTTAATGCGCTTCAAAAAAAATCAATGCTGCTAGAAACTGTTGAACCATTGCACTAATATTTAATTTATCAATTATGAATATGACTGATAATTTTTTTTCAAGTGAGCTGTTTCAAAAAGTACAATTAAGTAAGCTTTTTATTGATAGTAAAACTTTCGCTGATGCTATGCCTTTATCATCAATGGATGAGATCATTTTAAAATATGATCATGAAAAACATTTGCCCCAGTTTGATTTAAAGAAATTTGTACTGAGTAATTTTGAAATTCCTGCTTTAGATCCTGATGAAAAACAAAATGTTTCTCAAAAAGATATTAAGGTTCATCTAAATGACTTATGGGATGAACTGATAAGAAAGCCGGCAAAATCATACTATACATTGATCAATTTGCCGCAGCAATACATTGTGCCCGGTGGCCGCTTTAGAGAAATATATTATTGGGATAGTTATTTTACAATGCTTGGCCTGCAGGCCTCGGGCAGGTATGATCTTATTGAAAGCATGATTAAAAATTTTGCTTTCTTAATTGATACCATCGGCTACATCCCAAACGGTAACAGAACTTATTATGTAGGCCGTTCACAGCCGCCATTCTTTAGTTTAATGGTTAATCTGCTAAGAGAGTATTCAGGTGATGACATCTTAAAACAATACTTACCCCAGATCAAAAAGGAATATGATTTATGGATGACAGGTGCAACAGAATTAACGGAAGATTTTGCCTGTTTTAAAAGAGTGGTGAAATTGCCCGGCGGCTATATTCTAAATCGTTATTGGGATGATCATGAAACACCACGACCTGAAGCTTATAAAGAAGATTATAAATTGGCTGAGCATTCAGGCGATAAGAAAAAATTGTATAGAAACATTAGAGCTGCTGCAGAATCCGGTTGGGATTTTTCATCGAGATGGTTTAAAGATGGCAGTGATTTTTCTACAATTCATACGACAGATATTTTACCGGTAGATTTAAACTGTCTTTTATATTATGTTGAGCAAACGCTTGAAACGGCTTACACTTTAAATGGCAATCATGTGAATGCCCAGGCCATGAAAAACGCGTATGAAATGAGAGCGAAGGCCATAGAAAATTATTTTTGGGTTGAGGCCGATGGTTTTTATTTTGATTATGATGTGCCTGCCACAACTAATAAAAAAGTATCAACATTAGCTGCAGCATTTCCTTTATTTTTCAAACTGTCTAACAATGCACAAGCTTCCTCAATCGCAAAAAAAATTGGGAAAGATTTTTTTAGAGATGGTGGCTTGATCACAACTACCATCCCTTCCGGTCAGCAATGGGATGCACCAAATGGCTGGGCACCTTTGCAATGGATTTCAATTATGGGCCTGGCAAATTATGGAGAACGGGCGATGGCTGAAAACATTGCCAATAAATGGATGGCTCTCAATGAAAAAGTATATAAAGACACCGGAAAGATGATGGAAAAATATAACGTTATGGATATAAATCTGGAAGCCGGTGGTGGAGAATATCCTGCACAGGACGGCTTTGGCTGGACGAATGGGGTTTATCTTGCATTAGATAATTGGTTACATAAACAGGTATAATTTGTATGAAAAAAATATTCATTCTTTCTCTTTTTTTGATTGCGGTATTTATTGGCTTTAGCCAGTTGCCAAAGCCCACTCAACGCCAGTTAAACTGGCAACAACTGGAAACTACAGGCTTCCTGCATTTCACAGTTAATACTTTTACCAACAAAGAATGGGGTGATGGCACTGAAAGCCCGTCAATATTTAACCCGGTTAAACTCGATGCAAGGCAATGGATTAAGGCGCTTAAAGATGGTGGTATTAAAATGGCGATTATCACCGCAAAACATCATGATGGCTTTTGTTTATGGCCTTCAAAATTTACTGAGCATTCTGTAAAAAATAGTCTCTGGAAAAATGGCAAAGGCGATGTTGTAAAAGAAGTAGCCGATGCCTGCAAAGAATATGGCCTTAAGTTCGGCTTTTATCTATCGCCCTGGGACAGGCACGAGCCATCCTACGGTACGCCTGCTTACAACGATCATTATAAAAATCAATTGAGAGAATTACTTACCAATTATGGAGAAGTTTCAGAAGTCTGGTTTGATGGTGCAAAAGGAGAGAATGCCAAAGACATGCGATATGATTTTGAAGGCTATTGGCAATTGGTTCGTGAACTGCAACCTAAGGCTGTAATGTTTAGCGATGCCGGCCCTGACGTGAGATGGGTTGGCAATGAATCAGGCAATGCAGGGGAAGCGTGCTGGTCAACGATTGACACTACAGGTCTGGCGCCAGGCAAAGCTGATGCGGCTTATTTAAATACCGGTGATAAAAATGGTAAAGTGTTTATCCCTGCCGAAACGGATGTAAGCATCAGGCCAGGTTGGTTTTGGCATGAAGCAGAAAATAGCAAAGTAAGATCGCCACAAAATATTGTAAACCTCTATTATCAATCGGTTGGCAGAAACAGTTTATTGTTATTGAATGTACCGCCAAACAATGAAGGCTTAATAGAGCAAAAAGATATAAAGTCGCTAAAAGGTTTCCGTAAAATATTAGATGAGACTTTTGAACATAACCTCGCAAAAGACAAGGCTGATAAAAAGCTTACAGATGGCGAGCTATCATCTTTTATAAATATGTTAAAGGGTAAGGCTATTGAATTTAATATTAAAAAGAAAGCATTTGACCGGATTTCATTACAGGAAAATATAGCTAACGGGCAAAGTATTGAACAGGGTAGTGTTGAAATATGGAAAGATAATAAGTGGATGCCTTTGACCACTTTTAGCACCATTGGTTATAAAAAACTACTACGTTTCCCTGCGGTTACAACTTCTAAAATCAGGTTAACTATTTTGTCTTCTCTTGCCGATGTACAACTCGCGGAATTCGGTGTTTATAAAGCTTCACCTAAAGAAGCAGAGCAGGAAATAAAATGATTCTATTGTCGTCATAAATTATAAGTCTTACAATGTGTTCCGGGCTTTGGTGTATAGGTTGTATGAATAGATAGCCGGATATAAAAGCAGTATAACGAATATGATAGCCATAACGATCACTGCCGGTTTTAAAGGAAGAAAAAAACATAGCAATGCAGCGATTAAGCCACCACTGAACCAAAGCCTGCCTGCAACGTCATGCGTTTTTTTCCAGTTGTCTGCGTTTTTTAAAGTCCATGGCAAACGAAACCCGGCAACATAATTTGGCTGCAGGTTAGGCATGTAATTGCCGATTATGGCAAACAAAATACTGACAGCTATCAACACAAATTTTATAGAGAAGCCTATCTGCCCCTGCCGGATGATGTAGAGTAGCCAGAATTGAATGATGACAAAAAATGCTACGACAGCCAATGCAATTTTTTGCATCCTGCTGCGGTTATCTGCTGCGGCAATTTTAGGACTTATAATATGGATGTAATTAAACAGCAGGTAAATGATCAAGGCTAAAAGCATCATCGTAAAAGTTAAGATCAGTACGTCCGTCTTACTACCATATCTATCTATGTTGCCCTTAAAATCAAAATGGATTGGAACACGCAGTGGTAAAGACTTCCAAATGATAGCCAGGTATATGAAGGGCAATAGGGTTAACAAGATGACTGCTAAAAATTTATTTTTCATTTTGAACGTTTTTTAGATTTGAATTGCAGCAGCCAGGTCATAATCTCATCCACCACTGTTGTATTTAAAGAATAATAAATGTATTGGCCTGTTTTTGTGGTTCTTACCAGATCCGCCTGTTTCAATAGATCAAGGTGATGTGATATGCTGGGACCTGAGATATTAAATCTTTCTACAATTTCACCTACTGACAAATCTTTTTCTCTCAATAGCTCAAGTATACCCCTGCGGGTTTTATCATTTAGGGCTTTAAAAATTGTATTCAATGAT
>JBDSRT010000379.1:0-5419 GCA_039929165.1 Ginsengibacter sp. | reverse complement strand
TTAAGATTAGAGTTCGCTGAATAGAGGTATGAATATATAAGATACTCAACCTCCTATAGATACTTACTGAAACGTAAAAACTTTGCTAACTTATTGAGCTAAAATTAAATATTCTGAGGTCAGGTATTCCTGATACCGTGGTTAGTGGGAACATGAGCCACGGCCTGGGGTTAGCCATAAAAAGCCTCCCGCTTCATAAGCGGGAGGCCTGTTTTAATTATCATCCAACCGGGGATTGCAATCTATAAAGCAAATTTTATACACCAGTACGCCCCTTGGTCACCAGGTTATAAATTATAGCAATTACTGCTATTACTAATAATGTATGGATAATTCCACCTGTGAAGAAACCTCCAAGAAAAGAGATAGCCCAGATAATTATACATATTACTGCGATCGTCCAGAGAATGTTTGACATGTTATACAATTTTAGGTTAAAGAATTAATGTTGTTCTTTATATATATATAAAAAAATTTGCCAAAGTAAACTTTAGCTCTAAAGAATGGGGTTTTAACTTTAAAACTTTTTAAAACTCAATGTTTTTTTAAAAGGAAGGGGAAATAGATACACAAATGGGAAAAACAGGCATAAAGAATTTTATAAGAGGCAACACCCGGGCCGGACAAGATCAGGGATTAAAAGTTTAGTTACATACAAGGATAATGATCGTGACTAAAAGCTGAAAACCGTGCTAATTCCCCGAACATCTGCCTTAAGGACGTTAGTAATATAAATATATCTTATCAAGGAGCTACGCAATATCCCGTTAAAAATGTTGCTGAAAAGAGAAAATATTTACATTCATTTAGCGGTCGTGAAACACAAGTTACGGGATGATATATTTAGTGCAGTTTGTTAAACGGACAAGATAATTTTAAACCGGGCGTATGCATATGTTAATATCCCTTATTATAAGTTTCATTTTATTATCAAATGAGATGGGAAAATTTAGCGGTGAAAGGCAATTACTAATTTTTGGGCAGCCAAACACCCAACAGGTAGTACAGCAACTGGAATTATTGAAAAAAGACGCTACCGGGGTGAAGGAAAGAGACATTATTGTTACGCTTGTTGCAAAAGAAAATTCGCTCTGGAAAAAGTATAGCGTGGATGCCTCAAAGCCATTGACCGTTATACTGGTTGGTAAAGACGGCGGCGAAAAGCATCGCACCAATGATGTAATCACGGCACAGCAATTATATACTATTGTTGATGGTATGCCCATGAGGCAAGCTGAAATGCGTGATAAAAGGCCGCGGCAGTAATTTGCTTTTAATTCCTGCTAAGAAGAGAGAGAAAAGATATAAACCAGGGAATGAGCAATGACTTTAAAATTTGTTACCTTTCTGAACCTGAAAATAAAAAAGTTTGTTATGAAAAAGATACTTTGCTTAATCATTTTGTGTGTAGGCATTTTCATGCTGACAAATGCGCAATCTTTTGCCGCTCTTGATAAGAGCCCTATGGATATTGCTTACTATCCTAACAATTTCGCCCATGATCGCAAAGCAGGGGAAAAGCCTGTTATCAGGGTGATTTATAGCAGGCCCCAAAAAAACAAAAGAGCACTGTTTGGTAAGTTGGTACCGTATGGAGAAGTGTGGCGTACGGGCGCCAATGAAGCCAATGAGATACAATTTTACCAGGATGTAACACTGGGTGGTAAAGCCGTAAAGGCGGGCACCTACTCACTTTTTACCATACCTGGCGAAAAAGATTGGACGATTATTTTAAACAGTGATTTAGATTATTGGGGGGCTTACAGCTATAATGAAAAAAATGATGTACTGCGGGTAACTGCCCCTGTTACTAACCTGACTACGCCGGTCGAAAATTTTACCATACAATTTGATAAGGCTGTGATGCAATTAGCGTGGGATAAAATCCTGGTTAAGGTTGCTATAGAATAAAAGCGTACAATTTGAATTGAGGCTGCTTTGTTCTAATACTTATACCAATAAGGTTACGTTCTCCAACGGTCATACTGCAACTCTGCGACTAATAACAGGGTGAGTGTTTTTTATTTTAATAAAGGTGAAGGGGAGATAGATGAGATTGGTATTGCCAAGTTGAAAAAAGCATTCAACGATAATCCACAGGCTGCAGTTAAACTACAGAAAAGCTTTCCCAAAGATGTTTACAGGAAAGAGTTGAACATAGAAAAACTGGTAGCTGCCTTTAAGTTGTACAATAAATAGAACGGCAACTCACTGTCCAAAATACTATGTCCAGGATCTTCTTTAGGGAAGTGCCACTTTCCTAATAATCAAATTGCTATAATAAACATTGATATAATAATCCGGCTTATCTGTCGTTAAGTAAAAAATATTCAAAAACAATCCATCCATGAAAACAAATCTACCCAACCGTAACCTGAACAATGTAAAAGAATTGAGCATACTTGCTGTTTTCTACCTCAACCTTTGGTCTGCCAAATTACCCAGGCAAAGCAAAGACATCATTACAACCACATTCAGAGGCTTGAACTTATAATAGCTGCTCTCCTTCTTTGAACCGTAGCAAAGGTTTTGATGCACAGCGACGTCTGCTTTACATCATTGTTTAATTCTTCTTCAAAGCAGACATTTCATGTTCTGCCTATTGTTTTTGTTCAGCAATAAACTGGAAGAATCTATCTTCCTACAACAGAGCTAATTGCGGGTCATGAGTGGCTTATTACCAGTAATAAATGTATGTCTGGTGAAAACACCAACCAACGTAGAGACGTAAATTTATTCCATGCAAAAAGCGGATACTACTTTTTACTCCGGCATGAGTGGCGTGGCGCTTCCTGTACCTAAATCTCAATTTCCTCCAGACTTCCACTATAAAAGCCGGCTGCAGTATTATGCATCTCTCTTCAACAGCGTAGAGGTTAACAGTATTTTTTATAAGCTGCCCAGGATATCCACGGTTACAAACTGGCGTAATAGTGTTCCTAAAGATTTTCGGTTTACGTTTAAAGTATTAAAAACGATAACCCATGTTAAGGAACTTAATTTTAAAGATGAAGATGTAAATGCCTTTATGAATACAGTTGGAGAAATAGGCAATAAGAGAGCCTGCCTGCTGGCACAATTTCCGCCCTCTTTAAAAATTGATGGTATTAATCAACTACAAAACTTAGCAGAGACACTTGCTAAAGTCACTAATGATGAATGGGTAATAGCAATGGAATTCAGGAATGCTTCGTGGTATGAGAGGGAAGTGTATGAACTGCTGAATGAGTATAATATCACTATGGTTATTCATGATATTCCTGCATCTGCTACGCCTTTAACGCAGTTGGTAGGTAGCTTTATTTATCTACGTTTTCATGGGTCTGAACCCCGTTACCGGGGAGATTATTCAGATGAGGTTTTAAAAAGATATGCGGAACGAATTAAAAGTTGGATGAAAGAAGGAAAAACCGTTTATACCTATTTTAATAATACAATGGGGAATGCCGTTAACAACCTGCAAACGTTGAATAATTATGTGTTGCTGTGAGTAGATAATTGTTGTTTACCGACCAGGTCCATGTAATTAAGGATCACCTTAACTAATATTAATGCTAACGGAATATCGTGCGATAGAAAGCAGCAGAATTGCTCATGCCCCATTGATCATTTTTAAAGGCAATAACTACCGGCCGTTACTCACAACAATATCTTAACTAGTAACGTTTAGGTTCGTTTACAACAACAGGATCTTATGTAAACTTAGTAACCATTATTTAAATCATATTTTTAGCCGCATCTAACCCTTAACTATATTCAATATATGAAACGTTCCAGCCTTCTTTCTATTCTTACGCTGCTATTAATTTGTTTGACATTTCAAAATTGTAGCAAATCTGACACACCAGGCCAGGGTATCAAAACAGTAAACGTACCGGCTTTGCTTTCGCTTACAGGCAACTGGTCTACGTTGGGTATCACGTCGAAAGCTGCGCTTGAACTTGGGGTTAAAGACGTGAATGCATACATGACACAAATTGGTTCAAAATATCGTTTTACTACAACTGTTTATGATACGAAGCTGGATACAGCCCTCGCCAAACAATTTATTGTCGAAGCCAAAAACAGTGGCGCCAACTATGTTATAGGGCCGCAATCAAGCGCTGAAGTTGGCGGTATCAAACAATTTGCGGATGCCAATAATATTATAGTAGTAAGCCAGGGAAGTACTGCCGGAAGTCTTAGCATTGCTGGTGATAATATTTTTAGATTTTGCCCGGATGATAAAATTGAGGGTGCTGCAATGGCGAATACAATTTATAAGGCTGGTGTAAAAAGCCTGGTTACTGTAAGCCGTGACGATGCCGGCAACAAGGGCTTGCAATCTTCTGTAGAATCTGCTTTCTCTAACTTTGGCGGCACTGTGGGATCGATTGCGCCTTATGCTTCCACCACTTCTGATTTTACTTCTATTATCAGCGATATTAAGAGCAAGCTACAGGCTTATATTGCCCTCAATGGTACAACAGGAACGGCCGTATATCTTGCCTCTTTTGATGAATGTGTCCAGCTTTTTAAACAAGCGGCCAATGATCCGGTACTATCTTCTGTAAACTGGTATGGTGGGGATGGCGTGGTTTTAAGTGCGGCCCTCTTAAGTGATTCAACAGCTGCACGTTTTGCTGCCAACACTAACTTTTTTGCGCCAACCTTTGGCTTGCCTACTCATGGCGCATCGAAGTGGCAACCTCTTGCTACGGCTATAAAAAGCACTACAAATATTGAACCTGATGCTTTTGCCCTCGCCGCTTATGATGCCTTGTGGGTGATTGCGCTAACGTATAACGCTACCACCGGGAGTGAAACTGATTTTGAAAAACTAAAATCTTTTTTCCCGCAACAGGCTAACATCTTTTATGGTGTTACCGGGCCAACCCTTCTTAATGATGCCGGCGACCGGGCCATTGGTTCTTTTGATTACTGGGGAATTACATCTCAGAACAACAGCTATGGCTGGACATTAACCGGGAAGTCGGACTAGGGCAGAATACGTTTGCTGAAATTACAAAGGTAAGCCGCTATGTAATTAGATAGCATATGAAGACGCAACATATACAACACCATCGTTAAGTATTTAGTAGCCTGTCTGCCGATCAAAGCCCAGTTGCCATTGGTCTTCCTCTATATTTGTTGTAGAGCATCTTGGTTGCATTACATCTTTCGGTATGACAGGAGATGATCATGAACGTTTGAACTGGGGACAGCCACAGCAACAACGCAATGGCGATGACATAGAATTCTCCATTCCAATGAACGCCTACTCTAAGTGCAGAGTTTCGAACAATGTGAATGTCTTGGTAAAGACTGCCATCCATTTAAACGAAAAAGTCTTTGAGCATTCCTATGCTAAGAAACATTACAATCACATTTATAAAACTATTGACATGAAAAGAATTTTTACACTAGTTATGCTGCTATC